>CABUWB010000443.1 GCA_902495025.1 uncultured Eubacteriales bacterium | reverse complement strand
GTATTTGTTGAGGCGCTTAAAACAGGGGAATTACCGCCTTTTGGTACGGTTACACCCAAAATATCTACCTGAGATATTTTGGTTGAGCCGGTAATTACAATCTTGCTGCCTGTAAATGCAGTAGTGTCTGTGTCTGTCTGTGTCTGTACTACATCATCTACTGTAACTGTAGCATTGTCGGCAAAATGGTCCCAAAGGTTTCTGCTGGATATACTTCCCGCTCCTGCAGCATAAACATCTCCGTAAGCAGTACAGCGTATTACGGTAAATGAGCCATTATTGGTGGACATATACATAGCAGAGCCGTTTGTAGTATTGTTAACATAAAACTCGCCGCCTCTTACCTCTACACTTCCGTAGTGATGATTAAGTGCATAGTAATCAGCAGTAAAGGTACCATCCATTATAACGGTTGAACCGCCCATAAGCTTCAGACAGCTTGTTGAGCTTGTGGTAAAGCTGCCGCCCTCAATTCTCAGCTTAGTGTTTTCTACGCTGTTGCCTACAGCTATTACCGCTTTATCGTCTGTGCCTGTCATTTCGGCATTAATTCCGCCGCCGCCCACGCTGTCCTTTATGGTAAGTGAGCCGCATGACAAGCTAATAAGAGCGGAGTCGGTTGTAATACCCTTTCTTGTAAGGGTATGTCCCGCAAGGTCAAGCACAACGCTTTGCAAATAGTTGTCAAGCTTAAGATAGTATACATTGCTGTTGTCGTTTGAGGTTATATCCGCACCAAGCGTGATATATCGTATTTCATTGTAGGCTGTCTCCAGCATAAGGTTGCGCAGCTCGTCATAATCGGTAACTATGTAGGGGTTATCCGCTGTGCCGTCCCCGCTTGAGGCATAGACAAGGTTAAGGTTGATACCCTGCATAATGCCAAGGGTAAGTACAAGGCTTAAAAGTAAGGCAATAAGCCTGTTTGTTTTTGTTTTCATAATGTTTCCCTCCTTTGGAATATAAGTGGTTGTTGTGCGTTGCGGCACTGCGTGCCATGGTGCATAAGCCATTTATGGTTAGTGTAAAACGATATTACCCCCTTTGGTATTGATGTAAATACTTTGTATGAAAAACCTTTTGATTTACAGGCAAAAGCCCATAAATAAATTGGCATAAAAACACCCTCGCAGCTGTAAAATAGTGAAGATATGCCCTATCATACATTATATGTAAATTATACATTAATTTTTTGCCTCTGACTATCTATCGAAAGATAGATTTTTACCGTTTTTTAGAAAAATTTTTGAAAAATATAAAAAAGGGTGATGATACATTTATTTTAAGATAGTGCCTGTTTTGTGTTGATATAAATTAGAGTTTAGCTTATTAACGCTGCTGTCGCAGCTACACCTCATCAGTCAGCTAAAGCTTACAGCACGTTTGAATTTTTTATAAAAAAATTCAAATCCCGTAGGGACAGCGTTTTTTGCAAAAAACGCTGCGGTCTGAGGGGAAGCCTTAGTTACCTGCACATTTCAAGCCTTCCCCTCAGGGGAAGGGGG
>CABUWB010000442.1 GCA_902495025.1 uncultured Eubacteriales bacterium | reverse complement strand
GTAGGCTATTGCCTGACGGATATTTTTGTTTGAAAGCGCCGCATTTTTAAAGTTAAAGCCCAAAAACTCAAACTGATTGCTAACATACGGCGTTGCCTCAATTTTATTCTGCGAGTTAAAGCCGCCGTATTCCTCGGGCGACATGGAAAGCACGTCGATAAGTCCCCTTTCAAAGGCGTCAATCTCCGTCTGCTTGTCGCTCATAACGGTTACTGTTACATTTTCAATATACGGCTTGCCTCTGAAATTGCTGCCTGCCTTAAGGTGCATATCCCTTACCACACGATAGTCCACAAAGGTATACATACCGTTGCCAAGCGGCTTCATGCTCTTTGGTGAGTCCACCTTGTTATTGCCCTGATAGTAATGCTTTGGTATAAGCGGAAAGCAGAGGTTGTAAACACAGCCGCCAAAGGGTGCTGAATACTCTATAATAACCGTTGTGCTGCTTGTTTTATGATAGCCGCTTACATTGGTAAGGGCGCTTTTGTACATACTGCCTGCCGACGCCGACTTGATTGTATCAAGCGAGAATATAAGGTCGTCAGCAGTTACCGCCGTACCGTCGCTCCATTTTGCATCGCTCCTAAGGGATATTGCAATGCTCCTGCCGTCATCACCCAAAAGGTAGCCGTCGGCAAGGTTAGGCTTAACGCTCTGCTCCCCGTCAATGACAAAAAGCGGCTCAAATATCAGCTTTAAAACGCCGTCCACCGTTATATCCTCATTTAAAAGAGGGTTGAGCGTGTGCGGCTTGCGCATTGACATACGCAGGGTGCCGCCCTCAACAGGCTTATCCTCCGCCTGTGTGCTGTCCTCACTCTCTGCCGTCTGCGGCTGCGTATCATAAGGCTCGGTGCTTAGCTCCGCCGTCTGTCCGTCAGCTAAATTACTGCCGCTGCAGCCTGTCAGCGCAAGCACAAATATAAGTATTATGGCTGTAAATTTATTCATAAAAATTCACCTTTAGCAAAAATTTGTATACCTTTTTGTAAAAATTAATTTTGTTTACGTATTTTTCCGTTTCCCCATAAGGGATTTTGTCAAGCGTTTTGCCATCGCTGCTGTATTCCTCATTATACAGCCAGCCGCTTACATTGCCGCTGCCTGCATTGTATGCCGCCATGATAAGCGTATCATCACCCTTAAACTGCCTGTTAAGGCGGTTAAGATACCAGCAGCCTATATTGATGTTGGTTTCGGGGTCGGTAATATCCTCGCTTTTAAAGTTTTCAAGCGGTATTTCCTCCGCCGCCCACTGTGCGGTTGTATCCATAATCTGCATAAGACCCTTTGCGCCCTTGTGGCTTACCGCCTCATTGTCAAAATGGCTTTCGGCATTGATAAAGGCACAGACCATAGCTGGGTCAAGGTCATACTTTTCACTGTATTTTTTTATTAAGTCGTAATGCTCCATGGGGAAGGCTATGCACACCACGCAGAAAAGGCAAAGCGCAAGGCATAGCGCCAGCAATATGCGTGATGCAAGCCGTTTTAAAAATTTGCTTAAAGCTGTC
>CABUWB010000441.1 GCA_902495025.1 uncultured Eubacteriales bacterium | reverse complement strand
CGGGCAGCGAGGTAACCAATATATCAATACTTGAGCTTAAAAGCAGACACACAAAATTCGGGCTTGCCACTGATGAGCTTTACGCAGATACGGCAGTGCTTATACCCGAGCTTTTGCAGTCGCTGCCGTTCAGGTTTTTCGCAGCCAGCTCAATCGACGCCTTTGTACACGCAATAGAGTCCTACCTTTCACCAAAGGCAACACCATTTTCGGAAACCTTTTCATTAAAGTCTATGGAGATGATTTTAACAGGCTACAAGGCTATTGCCAAAAACGGCCCCGAGGCAAGGCTGCGTTATTTAAAGGACTTTCTTATGGCAAGCGCCTTTGCAGGTATTGCCTTTGGCAATGCAGGTACGGGAGCGGTACACGCAATGAGCTATCCGTTAGGCGGCATTTACCACGTACCCCATGGCGAGTCCAACTATGCAATGTTTACAGGTGTATTCAAAACCTATCAGGAGCTTAACCCGACAGGCAAAATTGCAGGGCTTAATAAATTTCTTGCCGCAATACTCGGCTGTGATGACGACAATGTTTATGAGAGTATTGAGGTACTTTTCAACCACCTTATACCAAAAAAGGCTCTGCATGAGTACGGTATGAAGGAGGAAGAAATTGCAGAGTTTACAGACTCCGTACTTGAAAAGCAGCAGAGGTTAATGGCAAATAACTATACTGTGCTTGACAGGGACACCGTTTATTCGATATACAAAAAATTATACTAACTAATGCAAGGGTGCATATCATTTTTTTGATATGCACTCTTTTCTTCAGGCAGGTGATAATATGTACAAAATTTCCGTAATAGCGTCAGATGCAAGGCTGACAGATGCAATAGCCTCCTCGGTAATATGGGCGGAACGCTCCGACTTTGAGTTTGCGGGTGCATTGGAGAGCGAAACCCTTGCAATAGAATTTTTAAAGGAAACCAACTCGTCAATGGTGCTTATTGACGCAGCAGGCAGAAACCCTGCCGAAATACCCGTAATTGACCATATAAAAAGGGTGCTGCCCGAGGTGTATATTGTGCTTATAAGCGACGATAAGAGCTTTAATGCGGTACGCAGCGGCTTTATCAGCGGCATATTTGACTATATCCCTGCCCCTGTAAATGATGATGAGCTGAGGGAAATATTTTTGCGCCTTTACTCCGACCTTGGCGGCAGGTACATATATACCGAGCTTAACGAGGCAATACTGCCGCTTATTGAAGCAGTTTCAAAAGGCAGCACAGATGTTTCGCCTATCTGTAAAAAAATCGTGCATAAAATATATACTCACTATCACAGCGCACCGCTTACCGCCTATATGGTATCGGAAAAAGCCAAAACCTACGTGTATGACGAGCTGCTGCACAAAACACCATGGCTGCGCAAGTTTATATTCAAATATAACTTTATACATAATACGGGCAACGGCGCAGAGGATGAAAAGACCGTATATGCAAAGTGGTCTGAGCATTTTCAGGCTGTTGCCGATACCGTACGCAAGTATTCAATGCTTGATAACTCACTTAT
>CABUWB010000440.1 GCA_902495025.1 uncultured Eubacteriales bacterium | reverse complement strand
TATGCAGACCCGATATTGCTATAACGTGGTAAATACCCGTCCTTTTATAAAGCTGTGATAAATCCTCATCAATATCGCCTGTTTCACCAAGCAGCATTGCGCACATAAGCCCTGCCTGCCTTTGCGGCAGCACCTTATAATACACTCCGCTTACCCTTTGGCGCAGCATTTGCAGGGCGGTATTTATATTTACCGTTCTGCCTGCCGTATCCAGCTTTTGTGCATACACGCTGTAATGCTGACCTCTTGCAAGCATATATGCCTTACGGTCAAAATCGGACGGGTTGGTTTTGCCCTCAACGCTTTTCAGCTTACACTCAAATACGACCCTGTCGCCCGCCTCCACCTCTTTATCGGTGTAAACCCTTATTTTTTCATTAACCTTGTAATATCTGCCCTTGTACTCAATAAGCGAGGTGTCCACAATACAGCAGTTATTTTTATCTCCGCTTGAAAAGCTCAGCACACTGCCGCATGCAGATACCATTTTGCCCTCCAGTGCCTTAAGCTGGGACGGTACTGCACCTGCGGCAGAGCATACAATATAGCCTGCAATTGCCATAACGGGCAGAAATGCAAGCACTTTTATTTTATAAAGTCGGGCAAGCATATATGCCGCCGCAGCGGCACACAACATAAAAAGGGCAATATGCACAATATTTTCCGCATACCGCCCCGCAATTATGCCCATGACAATAAAAAGAAGAATATACAGCACAGGTCTTTTCATAATAATATCAATCGCCTATCAATCAGCTATAAGGCTTTCATCTCTCTCAAAGGTTTTGCTGAAGTCATAGTGTCCCTTAAACTCGCTTATTTTTTCACCCTCAATAAGGAACTGTACCTTGTTTACGGTGTTAAGCTCGGTAAGGGAATTTACAATTGAATAAATAATCAGCTTTTCCCTTTCGGTACTGCCGCTTAATTTATTTACAAAGTCGCTTGTGAGGTTGACATAGCAGATGCCCTCCTCGGTTTTAATATCCTTTACCTTTGTACCCTGTGGTATAACGGCGGAATTACCGCTCTCCGCAGGGCCTGCAATAAGCTGCTCAACAATCTGATATTCAAGCGTCTGGCTCTGCTTAACCTCAATACTGCGCTCCTCGGGCACAAGCTTTACGCCCTTTTCGTTAAGGAAATAAAGCACAACTTTCTGCCTGTTTATCTTTTCGGGGTTAATAATCGGGTTATTAACCACATTATCCTTATTTAGTGAGGCAGTATTTTTGCCGTACATATTATACTTGTCGGCAATATTTTCACCGTCAGCCGACAGCCTTACATTGTCAACAAAGCTGATGTCGGAAAAGGTGTACACTATTGAGCCTATGCACACAAGCCTTGCACTTTCGCTAAGGTCATTAAAATCACTGCTCAAATTAATATCCACAACATTACCAAGCATTTTGCCGTTATTTGTTATGTCAAAATCAACACCGTCGGGTACAGCCCTTAACAGGTTGGGAGTTTTTGGACCCTCCCTGTATGCCGCCTCAACAAGCGTAATAATCTGGTTTCGGTCATCGGTTTTGGTTATACTGCGCTTTTCTGC
>CABUWB010000439.1 GCA_902495025.1 uncultured Eubacteriales bacterium | reverse complement strand
TGGTCGGCACTGCCTGAATATTGCAAAACTAATTAATATGATAGCCCATAACCGTTCGATTTGATGGTGCGGGCTATCGTTGCTTTGAGGCATAGAACGCAGGAATATTGAGCGCTTACTTTATTATTGCACTTGCTATGTGTATTTCTGTTTTTCCGGCTCAAATATTTGCGGTGGATTATAACGGCGTAGAGTTTATCGCTCTTGACGGAACGGGAGAAGACGGCGCAAATCAAAATTATTCAATGGCGCTTGATGGCACGCAATCTACAAAATGGTGCGACAAAGTAGGTACGATTTCAGGCACAACCTACACTCCGTTTATAATTTTTAAAGCATTGAAAAAAGTTATTATTACGGATTACACCTTTATCACAGGAAACGACACTAAAGAATATACTGGCAGAAATCCGAAGGACTGGACCTTGTATGGCTGTAACGATTATGATGAAGCAAACAAAACGGGCGGTACTTGGGCGGCAATACATACTGTGACAGATGATGATGTGATGCAGGATGAAAATTATACTCCGTATACATTTACGATTGATGATAATAACGAGATGTATCAATATTATAAGCTTGTGATTACGGCAAATCATGGGGCAAATTGGGATTTAATTCAGATTTCAGAGATGCAGCTTAGCTGGACTGTTGCTTATAATGTTACCTTTGATAAAAACGGCGGTGATACCGAAGCAAGCCCACAAATAATTAAATGGGGGGAAGGCTTGCCAACAACAAATCCGACAAGAACGGGTTATAAATTCCTCGGTTGGTACACAAAGGACGGTACAGGCGGCGACTGGGGTGAGGAGTTTACTGCGGACTCAACAGTAAGCGAGGATATAACGGTCTATGCAAAATGGAAGAATGTGTCAATTATAGATGAGATAATAACCTATACTGCCCTGGAGGGCACAAGCGGTACAAATACCAGCCAGGGCCATGATAAGCTGGTTGACGGAAATAAAAGCACAAAATGGTGCGTTTCAAATTTCTCAAGTGCTTATGCCATTTTTAAATCATCGGAAATGGGATATGTAAAGGGTTATACTATGACCACAGGCAACGATACTGCAACTCACGCAGACAGAAATCCTGAGGACTGGACGCTCTATGGCTGTAATGACTATACCTCAAGCGGCACAGGTACATGGGAGGTTATACATGAGGTTACAGGTGATGAGATATTGCAGGCTGTTAATACAACATCCTTTGACTTTACCTGTGACCAGACAGCAATTCCATATCAGTATTTTAAGCTTGAGATAACTAAAAATTCAGGTACGGAAAAATATATGCAGTTAAGCGAGTTTGCGCTGGATTTGGTTAAGGCTGAAAATACGGTGGAGGGCTTAACCTATACTGCCAAAGAGGGCACAGGCGGTGCAAGTGACAGCGAGAGCTATGATAAGCTCTTTGACGGAAAAACAAGCACTAAATGGTGTGTTACAAGCTTTTCAAGTGCCTATGTTGTCCTTCAATCATCGGAAGCAGGTTATGTAAAGGGCTACACAATGAGCACAGGTAACGATACTGCATCAAACAAATCTAGAAATC
>CABUWB010000438.1 GCA_902495025.1 uncultured Eubacteriales bacterium | reverse complement strand
CACCCTTCCGTCAATTACCTTTACTGCACCTATTTCTATAATTTCGTTAATACCTGCACTAAGCCCTGTTGTTTCAAGGTCAAACACAACGTAGGACGAAACAAGCGGACTATCGTTAAGGCTTGTATAAGCGGCGCTTTCCTGCTTTGGCATTTTACTTTTGCGTGGGCGTTTTACGCTTTGCTTATACATAAAATAGTCGGTATTGCTGTTTTCTATTTCTGACCTTTTTACAAGGTGTTCCAAAAATTCCATTATCTCAGTGACCTAAAAAGACCAATAACCTTGCCTAAAATTTGTACGCTGCGTACAATAATAGGCTCGTAGGCATCATTCTCGGGCTGGAGTCTGATATGGTCCTTCTCCTTAAAATAGCGCTTGCAGGTAGCGGAGTCATCAAGCATAGCATTTTCAATATCATTATTTTCAGCAGTCTGCTGCTGATTGACAAGCACAAGGTCATTGTTGAAAATACCTGCGTCAATCATGCTGTTGCCCCTTACACGCAGCATAAAAGTAGTGTTGTTGGTAAGGTAGTTTACAGGTACAGGAAAGTATCCCTCTATATTTTCGCTTGCCAGTATGGGAGTACCTGCAGCTACAGTACCTACAATAGGGATAGTGCTGAATTCAGGCACATTATCGGCTTCTTCCTCCTCAAGTGAGTTATAAAAGCCGTCCTCCAGAACACGTATACAGCGGTTTTTTGCTTTTGGACGTTCAATATAGCCCTTACGTTCGAGTGAATTAAGGTGCAAATGTACGGACGAGGTAGAATGAAATTCGGTAGCGGACATAATCTCCCTGATTGAGGGAGGCATGCCTGTACGGCGTATTTCCTGCTTTATAAAATCATAAACCTTTTGCTGGGATTTTGTAAGTTCCTCCAAAATGCTTTAGCTCCTTTCGAAAATTTATACTATTATTGTAACATATTTTCAGAAAATGTAAAGAGAAATTTGTTCTTGCAGCAACATTTTTTTAGATGAAAATGTAAAAATTTGTTGTACAAAGTTTATTGCTTTTAACGGTAATTGGGGGTAATATAATTATATGGTAAAAAATGGCAATTATTATGGAGGTATCTTATATGAAATTACAGTTTAAGGTTCTTGACAGAGTGCTTATTGTGGAGGTTTGCGGTGAAATAGACCATCACAGTGCATCAGAGATAAAACAGGCGCTTATGGAGCAGTATGCACAGAGTGGCTGCATAGATATAATTTTTGATTTTTCTGACCTTGTTTTTATGGACAGTGCAGGCATTGGCATGCTGATTGGCAGGTACAAGCAGGCATGTATAAACGGCGGCGTTGTGTATGCTGCGGGCGTAAGTCCTGCCATAGAACGCATTTTCGAGCTGTCGGGTCTTAATAAAATTATAAAAAGATTTTCTACTGTGGAGGACGCTATAAATTCACATCTTATACAAAAGGAGGTAATCTGATTTGACTAACGAAATGAAACTTTGCTTTAGTGCAAAGTCTGAAAATGAAGTGTTTGCCAGGGTGTGTGTATCAGCATTTATACTGCCGCTTGACCCCAAGGTAAACGATATGACGGATAT
>CABUWB010000437.1 GCA_902495025.1 uncultured Eubacteriales bacterium | reverse complement strand
GAGGGTAATGAATATGAGCTGCACATCATAAACAAGGGTGTTGATTACTGCCCATTGGTGCTGTCGGGAGTGAAATGGACCACAGAATGGCAGGATACTGCAGGGCGGCTTGAATTTTCTATATTAAAGGATAACAGCCTTGATATACAGGAGGGTAATGCGGTTATATTCCGCAAAGGCAATAAGGGCATATTTTATGGTTATATTTTCACAAAGTCCAGAGATAAGGACGGCATAATAAAAATTACAGCTTATGACCAGCTGAGGTACCTTAAAAACAAGGACACCTACTGCTACAAAAACAGGCGGTACGATGAGGTGCTGAAAATGATTGCGGCAGACCACAGGCTGACAGTGGGGGCGGCAGAAAACACAAAGCACGTTATTAAGGGGCGTGTGTGCGACAATGAAACTCTGTTTGATATTCTGAAAGATGCAAGAGAGCTTACAAAGGCAGCAACGGACACAGATTATGTACTTTTTGACGATTTTGGAGAGCTTTCCATAAAAAGCACAGACAGCCTGCAGACCGATTATTTGCTTTGTGCAGAAACCGCCGAAAATTTCAGCTATAAATCAACCATTGACGATGATGTGTATAACTGTGTACAGCTTTATCGGGACGATGATAGTACAGGCAACAGGGAAAAGTACGTGTTTAAGGACGCACATAGCATTAACTTGTGGGGACTTTTGCAGACTGCTTTTAAACTGGAAAACGGTGATAATCCTTATGCTTTGGGCGGTTTGGTATTAAAGGCACTTAACAGAAAAAGGCGTGAGCTGGAGGTAAAGGGCTGTATTGGTGATTTAAGGCTAAGGGCAGGCGCAAAGCTGTTTGTATACCTTGACCTAGGTGATGTAATATACAAAAATGTAAATCCCGTTATTACAAAGGCGGTACATAACTTTGATGAGCAGTATACCTGTGATTTAACACTGTTGGGAGGTGAACCGTACATTGGCTGACGGAACGGATTTTGTTAAACTTATAAAAGAGATTTCCGTAAATGCAATAAATGCAAGCAAACCCTGCTGCCTTATGTTTGGCAGGGTGACGGACGTTATAAAAAATTCAAATGGCGAGGTTGTTGATGTAAAGGTTTATATCAATGACAAAGCCGAGTTTGATATTGATTTTTTATTATTCGGCGAAAGGCTGACAAAAAACAATTTAAAGGTTGGTGATAAGCTGATACTTCTGAGACAGGCGGGAGGTCAGCTTTTTTATGTAATGGATAAGTGTGAGGGAGGTGCTGGAAATGCTTCCTGACAGCAGCAATATGGCGGTTATGGGTGAGGATTTGCCCGAAATGCCTAATAAAACCTATTATCTGGACATGGAGAAAAAACGTATAAGGGGCAGCTTAACAAATGATTTGGAGGCTGTGAAACAGGCGGCATATCTGATACTGCGTACGGAAAGATATGACTATCTGATATTTGGCAGAAATTATGGAGTTGAGCTAAAGGAGCTTTTCGGACGTGAGAAAAATTATGTGCTGCCTATGCTTGTTAAAAACATCAGTGAGGCGCTTATGGCTGATGACAGAATTATTGAGGTTAAG
>CABUWB010000436.1 GCA_902495025.1 uncultured Eubacteriales bacterium | reverse complement strand
TTAAAATATTATTTTAATACATAAAAATATATACAATAATACAAATTTGTTATATTATTGTATATATCTAAAATTAATTATAAAAATATGATTTTACACAGTTAAAATTAAACGCTCCAGGACAAAGAAGCTATTGAAGGCGAACCTGCTGATAAAACAATTTCTGAACCGGTTATGCAGAAGCAACAGCCTTCTGTTGAAGTTACACCTTTTGAGCAGATTGTAACTCCCAAGGTGGGCATTCAAAATTCCGCCTCAAGCCGGCAGGATAAGAGTGTCCAAACATTGAACAGGGCAATTAATGCCATAAAGAAGTATGGCGATCTTCTTCGCCAGCTTGACCAAAGAGGCTTCTCTATTGATGACGCAAAATCTTTGGTTGAAACTGAGAAGATTGGCTTCTCCATCCATGAGATGCTCACCAACAAAGAAACTTTTGACAGCATTGCTGACGTGGTAACAGCCTTGAACCCGAGCTAATGTATGTTAGCTCCTAAAACCCAGGCAACCAGTCGAAATTCGGCTGGTTGTTTTTTATTTTTTTATACCATGTAATTTCACACTTCTACGTAAAATAGTCTTTTGATGTTTTCGTGTTTCATATATATTTCTTGTTGAATCTGCACTACAGTCATAACAATAATTCTTGTAGAACTTTTAGTCTCAAAAGATGCTCTACATATATCACATATTTTCTTCATAAACACTCGCCTCTGTCATAATAGACTTATTATATAACAAATCTTTATAGTTTTTTTATTGTGAATAGTCGAATTACTTAAATTTAATAAAAAATAATCTGAATATCTATTGCTAGATTTCAGATTATTATGGCTCCTCGTGTCCGACTTGAACGGACGACCTATCGGTTAACAGCCGAGCGCTCTACCGACTGAGCTAACGAGGAATATATAAAATCTGGCGACAACCTATCTTTCCAACAAGGTAACTCGTGGGTATTGTCGGCACTTAAGAGCTTGACTTCTGTGTTCGGAATGGGAACAGGTATTTCCTCTTAGTAATAATCACCAGAAAAGTAATGTCTGCTTTTCATATTTGATATATATACCATTAAATTTATAATTTGTAAATAGTATTTCCAAATATTTTTAAAAATTTATTAATTCCTTAATAAAATTTAAAGCACACTCAAAAATACATAGAAGAATTATTTGTAAACCTCTTTTAATATTAGTGGTTAAGCCCTCGATTTATTAGTATTGGTCAGCTCAATGTATCACTACACTTACACCTCCAACCTATCAACCACATAGTCTTTATGGAATCTTACTACCTTACGATATGAGATATCTTATCTTAGAGTTGGCTTCACACTTAGATGCTTTCAGCGTTTATCCAATCCATACTTAGCTACTCAGCCGTGCCTCTGGTGAGACAACTGATACACCATTGGTATGTCCATCCTGGTCCTCTCGTACTAAGGACAGCACTCTTCAAATATCTTACGCCTGCGATAGATAAGGACCGAACTGTCTCACGACGTTCTGAACCCAGCTCGCGTACCGCTTTAATGGGCGAACAGCCCAACCCTTGGAACGTACTTCCGCTCCAGGATGCGATGAGCCGACATCGAG
>CABUWB010000435.1 GCA_902495025.1 uncultured Eubacteriales bacterium | reverse complement strand
ATTCGCTGCCTATGGATTTTGCAAGAGAGCGTGCAAGCATTGTTTTGCCTGTGCCTGGTACGTCCTCCAGAAGTACGCTGCCGCCTGCAAAAAGCGCCGACAGTACAAGCTCTGTTTCTCTCTCCTTGCCCGTAATTGTTTTTGATATATTATTTTTAAGCCTTAGTGCAAGCTCTGATACGTTAATGCTCATAAAAATACCTCCTTTGTATATATACTGATTATATCACATCAAGGTAAATGTTACCATTAAAAATGAATTAATAGGCAAAAATATTTGTTTGGTTATATAAATATCGGCATATATTGAAAATCCGAGGAAAAAATGTTATTATAGTTATATCAACATATAAAGGAACCTCTGATTAATTAATCTTTTACAGTTTTGGCTAAAATTTCCCATACCTTCCTCAAACTCCCTTAACGCAGCTCATTGGCTGCGCCTGCGGTCATTTTCGTCGGTCTGGAAAATTTTATCTCAAACCTGTTTTAGTGAATTAATCAGCGTTTCCTAAAAAGGAGCAAAAAATGAAAAAAATAATTACGATACTTGCATCGGCAGCGATTTTACTGTTATCGGGCTGTGCGGGCAATACGGATACAAAGCAGGATAAGGACAGCAGCTTAACGGCTTGCACCAGCTTTTACGCCTTATATGATTTTACACAAAAGGTAGGCGGAGATAAGGTTGAGGTTATAAATATGGTGCCTACGGGCAGTGAGCCGCACGACTGGGAACCGTCCTCACATGATATGCTTACAATAAGCAATGCCGACATACTTTTTTACAACGGACTTGGTATGGAAAGCTGGATTGACAGTGTAAAAGGCTCAATAGGCGAGGACGGAGTTGAGTATGTTTCGCTCTCGGACGGACTTGCGGACGAAAATGCGGCTGACCCTCATATATGGCTTGACCCACAAAGGGTAATGCAGATGACGGATAAAATTGCGGCGGAGTTTGCCGAAAAGGACAGCGAAAATGCGGAATATTATACGCAGAATGCCGACAGCTTTAAAGCCGAGCTTGAAAAGCTGGACAGTGATTATCAGACCGCCCTTGCGCCATATCAGGGCAAAAGCATAGTTGTATCGCACGAGGCATACAGCTACCTTTGTTCAAGGTACGGGCTTGAACAGGTTGCAGTTGAGGGTGTAATACCCGAGAGTGAGCCGTCGCCCGAGCAGATGAAGCAGATTATTGACTACATTAATGCAAATGATATTAAATATATCTTTTTTGAGGAGCTTTTAAGCCCAAAGGTGGTACAGACCATAGCGGACTCAACGGGTGCAGAGCTTTTGGAGCTCAATCCGTTTGAGGGACTTTCACAGGAGGATATTGACGCAGGAGAGGATTATATCTCCGTAATGTATGAAAACCTTGAAAATCTGAAAAAAGTATTGGAGTGATATAATGTCTGTGCTTGAAATAAAAAATCTGAGCTTCAGCTATCCCGACAAAAGCATACTGCACCGTTTAAGCTTCAGTGTGGAGCAGGGTGATTTTCTCTGTATTGTAGGTACAAACGGTACAGGCAAAAGCACCCTTTTAAAGCTTATACTTAACAGGCTTTCACCTGTTGAGGGTGAAATCAAGCTTTT
>CABUWB010000434.1 GCA_902495025.1 uncultured Eubacteriales bacterium | reverse complement strand
CTTATTAACGCTGCTGTCGCAGCTACACCTCATCAGTCACCTGCGGTGACAGCTTCCCCTCGAGGGGAAGCCTTAGATTGTACACTCATAGTACAAATTATTTTACGAAGAAAGCACGTTTTTAGATGTTTTCATTGAGCAAGCGTTGATATAGCCTTCCCCTTGAGGGGAAGGGGGACCGCTTGCGGTGGATGAGGTGTAAAACCGATACCCTATAAACTCTAATTTATCTATTACCCTCAAAATTTCAAGGAGTGCATTTTATGGACAACTCTAACGTAATAACATTAAAAAACAAAAAGGAAAAAACGGCTGTGGCAGGCAAAAGCTTTTCAATTAAAAGCGGCAGCAAGGCAAAGAGCATTACCGAGCTTGTAATGCAGATTATATTTGCGGTATGTGCCTTTGCGGCGGTTGCGGCGGTTATAGCGATAAGTGCTTACATGATAATTGCAGGTGCGCCTGCGCTTATGCAGATAGGCATTAAGGATATGCTTTTCAACACCGTATGGGCGCCAACTGCGGCACAGCCCTCCTTTGGTATTGCCTACATAGTGCTTACATCAATCATAGGTACGGCGCTTGCAATTGTAATAGGTGTGCCAATAGGCGTGCTGACGGCGGTATTTATATCAGAGGTTGCAGGCAAAAGGCTTGCCGCCATTGTAAAGCCTGCCGTTGAGCTGCTTGCAGGTATTCCCTCAATAGTATACGGTCTTATGGGACTTTTAATTATAAATCCGCTTATGTACAAGGCAGAGCTTGCGCTGTTTAAAAACTCGCCCACACATCAGTTTACGGGCGGTGCAAATATGGCAGCGGCAGTGCTTGTGCTTGCGGTTATGATACTGCCAACGGTTATAAATATGTCGCTTACCTCTCTCAGGGCTGTACACGTTTCAATAAGACAGGCGTCGCTTGCGCTTGGTGCAACACCCGTACAGACCATATTCAGGGTAACACTGCCTGCTGCAAAGTCGGGCATAATTACGGCAATAGTGCTTGGTGTGGGTCGTGCAATAGGCGAGGCAATGGCTATTCTGCTTGTTGCGGGCAATGCGGTAAATGCTCCGCTGCCATTCAACTCGGTAAGGTTCCTCACAACGGGTATAGTATCGGAAATGAGCTATTCCTCGGGTCTGCACAGACAGGCACTCTTCACCATAGGTCTGGTGCTGTTTGTGTTTATCATGGTTATCAACCTTATTATAAGCAAAATTTTAGAGGGTGGTGCTAAGAATGAATGAAAGTATTTATGCGAAAAAAGCACGTCCGTCAGATGCGGTGCTGCTTGCACTTGTGCTTATATCGGCGTTTATTTCGGTAGCGATACTGGTAGGCATTATAGGCTACGTTGCAGTAAGAGGCGTTGGAGCTGTCAACTGGGAGTTCCTTACAACGGTGCAGTCGGCACTTGAGGGTACATTTGGTATCATAGGCAACATTGTAAACACGCTTTATATAATTGTAATCACCCTTGTTATTGCAACGCCAATAGGCGTAGGCTCTGCCGTATACCTTACAGAGTATGCAAAAAAGGGTAAGCTTGTAAAAATGATTGAGTTCACCACCGAAACGCTTGCAGGTATCCCCTCAATTATTTACGGTCTTTTCGGTAT
>CABUWB010000433.1 GCA_902495025.1 uncultured Eubacteriales bacterium | reverse complement strand
ATAATATGCTAAAATTAGGGCGGATATGGAATCCGCCCCTACGTAACCAATGATAGATTGTTGCATTGCATATCAATTAGATGTTGGTTTGTTTGAATACCTTGCGTACAAGACAAATTTGCGAAAAAATAAATTAACGTTGTAATTAACTTGTAGGGGCGGATTCCATATCCGCCCGAATGTTGAACATGTTGCAATGGTTGCCGGGCGGCAGATTGCCGCCCCTACAATTTCAAATGTGGGTTTGTTAATTCTGTACGCTAAACTCTAATTTATCTTTATTTACCACTCAAATAACATCTGCCCAAATGCGGTACTCCGTTTTTTTCATTAATCAGGTATACTCATCATTGCATAGAAGGCTTCGTTATCAATTTTAGCACCTGCGCTTATACCGTAAACGCCCATATACCACAGCTCGCCCTCTGCCTGATATGCAGCGGCAAAAATACCGCCCTCATTCATTGTAATATCAAATTTGATATTAATTTCGGTCAGCTCGCCCTCATAGTCGGCAAGGGTAACTGCCGCAGCGGAGGTTACGTCGTCAGCAATGGTTTTATTGAGCTTATCCGCCATTGTAAATGTGGAGGTAACAACAGGGTACTCATAGTTAATGGTGAGATTTTTTTCGGCATCTGTAATGCTCGCCGTTTTTGTTTCGTACTCAACGGAGATAGGAGCCTCACCCTTAATTTCGGGTGTGGTAACGGATACGGTTTTACTTTCGCCGTCCCATTCAACCTTTGCGCCTATGCTTTCTGATATAATGCGCAGTGGTATCATAGTTCTGCCGTTTATTATCTGCGCAGGTACGTCGCTTAGCACCGATGCACCCTCGCCCAGCACAACCTCGGTGCTGCCTATTTGTATGCCTGCGGTAACGCCCTCATAGCTTATCTCGCAGCGCTTGCTATCCTCAAACCACTCAACCTCGGCGCCTATTGCCTCAAATACCGCCCTGAGGGGTACAAGCGTTCTGCCGTCAACTATAACAGGAGGCTGGTCGCCCGTAAAATCAATGGCATTGTTGTTTACATTTACGTTTATGGCTGTGTCCGCAAATGCCGCTGTGGGCGCAAGCATAAGCGCAGCCATGGTAAGAGCTAAAAATTTTTTCATAATAAATCGCCGCCTTTCATTAATACGTTTCTTTAGGTAAAATAATTATAACACAGCCAAGGCATAAATTCATCAAAAATATTGACATAAGAGGAAAAAAGTAATATAATTATTCTTGTCCCGAATGGGACTAAGCAAAGGTGCCTGCCTTTGTTTTGTTTTTTAATTTTTTTAGTCCCAAACGGGACATTTGCCAAAAGAGGTGAATTTTCGCTGACGGATGAACGAAATTAAGGATGTCAGCCTTGCAGTATGTCAGCTTAAAAGCCTGTATACGCAGTGGGCAAAGGAGCACAGCATTAACTACAACAAGCTGCTCGTGCTTTACGTTGTTTATGAAACACGCCTTTGCACGCAAAAGCAGATAATTGACAAATACGGTATACCCAAGCAGACGGTGAGCAACATTATATCAGGTCTTTTAAAGGACGGCTACGTTAATGTTACCAAAAGCCGTAAGTACCACAGGGAAAAGCTGATTGAGCTTACCGACGAGGGTGTT
>CABUWB010000432.1 GCA_902495025.1 uncultured Eubacteriales bacterium | reverse complement strand
TTGCTGCCGTATCAGAGGCAATTTCGGGTATAGAGCAGGGCAGAATTGATGATGAGTCCACGTTCAATATTGGCACTGTCAGCGGCGGAACGGCAACCAACATAGTTTCAGAAATGTGTACGGTAAGGGGCGAGGTAAGGAGTTACAGCCACGATAAAGCGCTTAAAATAATTGACGGCGTGAAAAATAAGTTTGAAACGGCGTGCGAAAAATTCGGTGCAGCCCTGAGCTTTGAAAGCAGCGTTGACCTTACAGCATATAAGGTGGAAAAGGACAGCGCAGTTGTAAGAAAATTTGACGAGGTCTGCCGCTTGCTTGGCATAGAAACAAATTACAGGTCAACCTTTGGCGGCAGCGACAACAACAATCTTGTTAAAAACGGCATTGAGGGCATTGTGGTTGCATGCGGATATTACAATGCGCATACCACAGAGGAATATATAGATATTGCGGAGCTTGAAAAAGCGGCAGCAATAGTTTTAAATCTTATGACAAATTGAGGTGAGGTAAATGAAAAATCCGTTAAGCTATCAGGCAACAGAGTACGACTGCGGTCCTACTACGCTGATAAACGCTATAAGCTATCTGTATGACAGGGAGGAAATTCCGCCCGAAATTATAAAGTCCATAATGCTTTACTGTCTTGACGGCTTTAATAAAAAGGGTGAGGCGGGCAAGAGCGGCACAACGGCTATGGCGGTCAGCTTTCTTGCAAGCTGGTTTAACCAGTACCGAAAGGTGAAAAAGTTTCCCATTGAGGCGGAGTTTTTAAACCCCGATGAGGTCTATATATCAAGGGACAGCAAAATCGGCGCCTGCTTACAGCATGGGGGAGCGGTGGTTTCAAGGGTAATGCTCGGCTGCTGGCACTATGTGCTTTTAACGGACATTGATGATGAATACATATATCTTTTTGACCCGTATTACAGAAAAAATCCCTTTAAAGATGAGGGTGTGGATATTATAAAGGATAAGCCTGCCACAATGAACAGACGGGTTAAAATATCCGTTATAAATTCGGAGCAAAAAATAAATTATGCCCTCGGTAAAAGGGAGGGCAGGGAGAGCCTTTTGCTGTTTAACACCAAAACACGAAGGACAATGGACGATATAGAATACTTTATTTAAAAAAGATAAAAAAATATTAAAATACCTATTGACAAATACAAAATATGGGTATACAATAAATTCATACAATTCCTAGTAAGGAAATAGGAAAAAGGTAAATACAAAAATTCAAGACATAATAAAAAATTTATTGGAGGTAAATGTTATGAGTAAAATTAATGAGAGCGTATTGGAATTAATCGGCGGCACACCACTTTTAAAGCTTAACCGCTACACAAAAAAGGCTGATATTAAAGATGCACAGGTTCTGGCAAAGCTGGAGTACCTTAACCCTGCAGGTTCTGTAAAGGACAGGGTAGCACTTGCTATGATTGAGGATGCCGAAAAGAGCGGACTTTTAAAGCCGGGTGCAACAATTATTGAGCCAACCTCGGGCAATACGGGTATCGGTCTTGCACTTGTTGCAACCGCAAAGGGCTACAGGGCAATACTTACACTGCCTGATACAATGAGCGTTGAAAGACGTAACCTGCTCAAGGCTTACGGTGCAGAGCTTGTACTCACCGAGGC
>CABUWB010000431.1 GCA_902495025.1 uncultured Eubacteriales bacterium | reverse complement strand
GATGAGGGTGTTATCACCTATACCGAGGATAAGAATAAAAAGAGGGAGTACGTATATTCCAAGGCAGGCGGTATTGAGATACCTATGGTGGTGCTTGTAAACGGCTCCAGTGCATCGGCGGCAGAGCTGTTTTCTGCTGCGGTAAGGGACAGGGGCGTTGCTACCCTTGTAGGTGAAAATACCTACGGCAAGGGCGTTGTGCAGACTACCTTCCCTCTTACGGACGGCAGTGCGGTTAAAATAACCACCTCAAAGTATTATACTCCCGCAGGTGTATGTATTGACGGCGTTGGCGTCAAGCCTGACTGTGAGATAGCGGCAAATCCAGATTTTCAGATGACCTATCTGGCACACTCAAAGGCGGATTTTGCCGAAAATGATATTCAGCTTGAAAAGGCAATAGAGGAAGTAAAGGCGAAATAAGAGGATGATATATGAGCAGAATACGAAGGTATATTTACAGGCATTTTAAATTAAATGAACATCATACGGGCATAAGGAAGGAGTTTATTGCGGCGGCAACAAATTACTTTACCATAATTTACATTCTTTTGCTTGTGCCCGAAATACTTATGGCTGCTTTTTCGGGGGCGTTTGATGCAAACGGCAACCTTATAGGCTCTGCTGTTGTGTTTGAGGATATGACGGCGGAGCAGCTGCTTGCGGCAATAACCGCCGTAGGCTTTCTTGTTGCGGGCATAGGCTCAATTGCAATGGGCTTTATAATAAATGTGCCGTTTATACAGGGCCCGTCCATTACCATTGCAACCTTTGCTGCATATACGGTATGCCTTGGCTTTGGCTACAGTTACAAGCAGATGCTCTCACTTGTTTTTCTCTCGGGTATATGCTTTTTTATACTGTCAGTTACGGGGCTTGAACACAGAATACACAAGGCTATACCGCTTAACCTTAAATATGCGGTAACGGCAGGCATAGGTCTTTTTATAGCCTTTTCGGGGCTTAGAAAGGCGCATATCATTGAATCCTCGCCCGAAATGCTGCTTAAAATTTTTGACCCTGCCGCCTTTGGCGACCCTAATACAATAAGCGCCTACCTTGCGCTTTTTGGCATTGTAATTATTGCGGTTATGCTTAAAAAAAATATTCATGGTGCGGTGTTCATAGGCAAGATTATATGTATTGCCATAGCTATTCCGCTCGGGCTTGTACACTTGCCCGAAAACTTTGCAAATATAGGTATTCCCATAGACAGGCTCTTTCTTAATATGGAGTTTGAGGGGCTTATTGATTTTTCAAGCCTTAGGGGCTTTGCCATGTCGCTTGCCTCGGTGCTGGTGGTGGTGTTTGCAATATGTATTATGGACGTGTTTGAAACCATAAGCGTACTTATAGCCACCAATACTTTTACAGATATTAATGAGGGTGAAGCGCCTATTAAAAAGCGTATTCCGCAGATATTGGAGCTTGACGCCGCAACAACGGCGGTAGGCGCCATGCTCGGCTCTGCAACGGTATCAACCTACGCAGAAAGCACAACAGGTATTATGGAGGGCGGCAGAACGGGACTTACGGCTGTATTTACAGGCATTATGTTCCTTGCCTCAATTATTATTTCGCCGCTTATGTCGGCAATACCATCGGCGGCAACTGCAACAACACTTATTATTGCAGGCGTGCTTATGATG
>CABUWB010000430.1 GCA_902495025.1 uncultured Eubacteriales bacterium | reverse complement strand
GGCAGCAGTACGCTCGGCAATAAGTGCCTCAATTTTTTCAACGTCAACCTCTGCCTTTTTCTCCGCAAGCTCAATGCCGAGTATCTCGCAAAGCGACTTAAACTCCTTTTCAACGGTTTCAATAAATTCCTTTGAGGAGCTTTCATTTACGTTGGAATTTGCAAACTTAACAATCTCAAATATTGCGGTAATGGCGTTTGCAGTGTTAAAGTCATCGTCCATGGCAGCCTCAAACTGTACCCTGAATTTATCGCACTGTGCGGCAAGCTCCTTTTCACTCTCGCTCATATTACCCTCGGCACTCTTTAAAAGGAATTCAAGCTTTTTGGCACAGCTCTTTATTCTGTCAAGACCGTTGCCTGCTGCCTGCATAAGCTCCCTTGAAAAGTTAATTGGGCTTCTGTAATGACCGCTTAAAATGAAAAATCTTACAACGTCATAAGGCACCTCTGCAACAATATCCCTTAAAGTAAAGAAATTGCCCTTTGACTTACTCATTTTTTCATTATTTACATTGATAAAGCCGTTGTGCATCCAGTATTTTGCAAACTGTACACCGTTTGCCGCCTCGGACTGTGCAATTTCGTTCTCATGATGAGGAAAAATTAAGTCCTCGCCGCCTGCATGTATATCAATCGTATCGCCAAGATATTTTTTAGCCATAACGGAGCACTCAATATGCCAGCCGGGACGTCCCTCGCCCCATGGGGACTGCCATGCAGGCTCACCAGGCTTTTTAGGCTTCCACAGTACAAAGTCCATAGGGCTTTTCTTTGTGTTGTCAACCTCTATGCGTGCGCCTGCCTCCAGCTCATCAATATTCTTGCCGGAAAGCTTGCCGTAGCCGTTAAATGACTTTGTATCAAAAAATACGCTGCCGTCAACCTCATAGGCATAGCCCTTGTCAATAAGTGTTTTAATCATATCTATAATTTCGGGCATTTCCTCGGTTACCTTTGGATTTTTTGTAGCAGGCTCAACATTAAGACCCTCTGCGTCCTTTAATGCCTCGGCAATATATCTTTCGGATATAACCTTTGAGTCAACGCCCTCCTTAATAGCCTTGTTGATAATTTTATCGTCAACATCGGTAAAGTTCTGTACATAGTTTACCTCTAAGCCCTTGTACTCCATGTATCTTCTTATGGTGTCAAAAATAACGTAAGGTCTTGCGTTGCCTATATGAATATAGTCGTAAACGGTAGGGCCGCATACGTACATTTTAACCTTACCCGGCTCCATTGGTACAAATTCTTCCTTAGTTCTTGTAAGCGTATTATAAATTTTCATCTTTATTCTCCTCTATTTTTTTAAGCTCGCTTTCAAGCTGCTGTATTTTTACCCTCAGTTTGCATATTTCCATTTCGACAGGGTCGGGCAGCCTTAACTGGTCAAGGTTTTCCGACGGACTTTCGTACATAAGGCTGCGCTTTACAGCCCTAGCAGGCACACCGACAACGGTTGAGTCCTCGGGTACGTCCTTAAGCACAACCGAGCCTGCACCTATTTTTGAGTTGTCGCCAATTACGATAGGGCCAAGTACCTTTGCACCCGAGCCAATCATGACATTACTGCCCACCGTAGGGTGTCGCTTGCCCACGTCCTTACCCGTACCGCCAAGGGTTACGCCCTGATAAATGGTTACATTGTTGCCTATTT
>CABUWB010000429.1 GCA_902495025.1 uncultured Eubacteriales bacterium | reverse complement strand
CCTGGTCCTCTCTTGAAATAGAGATTGCACTCTCACCCATTTCAATTCTTGCCACCTCGGTAATAGGAATACTTGTACCCTGTGCCGTTTTTATTGTGAGGTTGTTTAAGTCCTTAAGGTACTTGTTGCTCTCCTCAGGGAACTGGAGCTTAACATCAATTTCCGTACCGTTAATTTTGTATGTGGTTGCAGTTGTACCGCTTACAGCCGTATTTACGGTTGATGCAATATCTGCAGTTGTAATGCCGTACTTTGCAGCCTTTGCCCTGTTAAGTATAATATTGCCCTCGGGCACTGCATCGTCAAGCGAGCTTTCAATATTTGTTGCACCGTTTATGTTTTCAATTATTGCACATATATCATCACTTATCTTTTTAAGCTCATCTGTTTCAGAGCCTGTAATTTTAAGTGAAAGGTTGCTGCTGCCGCCAAAGTTACCCATAGCGTTGCTAGATGCACTTACGGTAATTTTACAGCCTGCAATATCATAAAGCTTTTCTCTTAAATCACTTACAATGTCATCTGTACTTCTTTCTCTCTCTTCCTGGTCCACAAGGTTTACGTTTATGCTTATATCACTGCCGCCTCGCCCCATACCCATTCCGCCTACATTGGCGTAAATGGTATCAGCCTCAGGTATATCACCCATGGCGTCAAGTATTTCGTACAGCTTTTCTTCCTTCTTCTCATAAACAATACCGTCGGGCATATCAACAGAAATTGACGCAGCCGACTCATCACTGTTTGACATAAGGTTCATACCAAGGGTTGTACCTGTTGATAATGTACCTATAAAACAAACCAGTGTAATTAAAATGGTAATGAGCTTATGCTTTAAAGCTCTTGTCAGCAGCCATCTGTATCCCCTGTCAAGACCATTAAGCAGCTTTAACATAAAGTCGCCGATATATGTAAAAGGCGTCTTTTTAGCGTCCTTCCTTTTATCGTTGCGGCGCATAATAAGCGCTGCCGCCATGGGTACTGCGGTAAGAGCCGTACCGATTGACGCTACTAAAGCGAAACATATTGTAAAGCAGAAATCCTGGAGCATCTGACCCATCATACCGCTTACAAAAAGCAGAGGTGCAAAAACGGCAATATTTGTAAGGGTAGATGCCATAACCGCAAGGTAAACCTCTTTTGTACCCTCGTATGCCGCCCGCTTAGGCCGCATACCCTTGTCGTGGCATTTTGAAATATTATCAAGTACAACGGTCGAGTTATCAACCAGCATACCTATACCAACTACAAGACCACCCATTGAGATAGTGTTCAGCGTCATACCGTTGAGGTACATCATGGCAAAGGTAGCCATAATTGATGTAGGAATTGAAACACATATAATAAACGCCGTTCTGAAATCCCTTAGGAATAACAGAAGAACAAAGAAAGCAATAATAGCTGCCTCAAAGGCTGTTTCAACTACGTTATTGATAGATGTTTTAATATAATCCGATGTACTTGTAAGCAGTACAAAATCAAGCTCGGGATATTCCTTTTCAAGCCTGTCAATTGTTGCATTAATACTATCACTTACGGTAACAATATTTGCATCTGACTGCTTGTCAAGCATATAGCTGATACCCGGTGTACCGTTAATAAGGAAAAGGTCCTCCTTATCCTCTGTTACAATTTCAACATCAGCAATATCACCTACGTGTACGACAT
>CABUWB010000428.1 GCA_902495025.1 uncultured Eubacteriales bacterium | reverse complement strand
TTCTTTACTTTTACCATAAGTTGTGAGATAATAAATATATTGATTATTTTAGATGTTCGTTAAATCGAAATTTGAAATTGTAGGGGCGGCAACCTGCCGCCCGTTATCAATTATAATATGTTAAAATTAGGGCGGATATAGAATCCGCCCCTACGTAACCCATAATATCATTTTTTAAACGCATACAAATTAGGTGTTGGTTTGTTTAAATATCCTGCATATAAGCTAAATTTTGCCAAAAATCAATTAACGTTGTAATTAACTTGTAGAGGCGGATTCCATATCCGCCCGAATGTTGAACATGTTGCAATGGTTGACGGGCGGCAGATTGCCGCCCCTACGATTGAAATGTTGAGGTGCTGATTTACTCCCATAAACTCTAATTTATATTAAAAAACAGGGGCTATCCCAAAATTAATGCAACAGCCCCTAAAAATACATTTTTTTACTGCTCGGCAGGGCTCATCATAGGTATAAAAATATCCCTTTCCTTTTCAGCCTCCGCCTTATTTTTATTATAAGCCATATCATAGAAAAGCATTTGTGAGTGAATACTCTCCTTGCCCCTCTTATCAACTCTCTTATATGTACCATCACTCTGCATAACCCTAGCCTTTACAGTATCTGCAAGAGTAAGGCTTAAAATATCCATTACCTCCTGTCTGACTGCCTCGTCCTCAACAGGGAAAGCAACCTCAACACGCCTGTCAAGGTTACGTGGCATCCAGTCGGCACTTGCAAGATAGAGCTTAGGCTCGCCCGCATTTTCAAAATAATAAATGCGGCTGTGCTCCAGAAATCTGCCTACAATGCTTGTAACGGTGATATTTTCACTCACACCCTCAACACCTGGGCGCAGACAGCATATACCTCTTACAACAAGCTGTATTTTAACGCCTGCTGCTGCCGCCTGATAGAGTGCCTTAATAATACCCTCGTCAACAAGTGAATTCATTTTTGCGATAATTGCAGAGGGTATGCCTGCCCTTGCGTTTTCCGCCTCACGATTTATATTGTTTATAAACATAGCCCTTAAACCCGTAGGCGCAGCAGCTATCTTGTTGTAATTGGTGGACTTTGAGTAGCCTGTCAGCACGTTAAACAGCTTTGAAACATCGGCACCGTAGCTCTCCTTTGCGGTAAACATACCCATATCGGTATACAGCTTTGCTGTTTTGTCGTTATAGTTGCCCGTACCGAGGTGAACATAACGATGAATACCGTCCTCCTCCTTGCGTACAACCATACAGGTTTTGCAGTGCGTTTTTAAGCCGACAAGACCATAAACAACATGGCAGCCCGCCTTTTCAAGCTTACGTGCCCAGTTGATATTGTTTTCCTCATCAAAACGAGCTTTAAGCTCCACAAGTACGGTTACCTGCTTGCCGTTTTCGGCAGCACGAATAAGTGCGCCTATAATAGGCGAATTGCCCGAAACCCTGTAAAGGGTCTGCTTGATTGCAAGCACGCTTGGGTCATCTGCGGCAGTGCTGACAAAATTAACCACGCAGTCAAAGGACTCGTATGGGTGGTGTACAAGCACGTCGCCCTCCTTGATAACCTCAAACATATCCCTGTCCTTAAACGCCTTTACCGCAACAGGCGGCATAGGTGGGTCGCAGAGGTCATCACAGCCCTTTATGCCTGCAACGGCAAAGTAAACTGTTA
>CABUWB010000427.1 GCA_902495025.1 uncultured Eubacteriales bacterium | reverse complement strand
TGTATGTGAGGGCGATGTAATAGGACGTGTAGGCACACCAACAGCCTATAGTGAGGCACTTGGCACGCATCTTGCCTTTACTGTCAGCAAGGACGAGGGCTGTATTGACCCGAAAACAGTTTTAAAATCTGAAGAATAATGTAAAAAGCGTTTTTCGGCTTCTGCCACAACAGAGGACCGAAGGACGCTTTTTTACATCAGTACACAATATTACGGCTGTTATATCGCTGCCAAATTTGCATTTCGCCCGAAAAAACTGCATTTCGCCCGAACAGTATGGAATATTATTTTTCTATAATTTATAATGTAGGAAATATTTTCGGGAGGTAAAAAATGAAATTAAAAAGACTAATTTCTATTCTTCTTTCAGCGGTATTAGTGGTTTTATCCTTTCAGATAGAGCTGATACCCGTATTTGCATCAGATGCCTATGATGGAATATCTGTTGAACCACAGCAGATTTTATCAAGCAACTATGCAGACCTCGGTCTTACCGAGGATGAGTACAACAAATATAAGTATTACTACGCTATCAGAAACGCAAAGGAGCTTTACGGCTTTGTAGTTGTGGAAAACACATTATCCACCTGCTCAAACGCCGTTCTTCTTAATGATATTGTAGTAAATGAAAATGTGCTTAACGCAGCAGGCGACGCCCTTAACGGCACGCCAGCCTATACATGGACACCTATACACAAAAGCGGCAGCTTCAGCGGTGTATTTGACGGCAACGGACACACCATAAGCGGCTTGTATTCGCCAAGTACAGGTACGGACACAAACGGCAACAGACTGTTTGCAAGAGCCAGCGGCACAGTTAAAAACACAATTATAAAGGACAGCTATTTCGGCGGAGAGTATTGTTACTATGCTTCTTCATTTATAGGCAGGGGCAGCAGCAGCTCTTTAATTGAAAACTGCGCAAGCTTTGCCCTTATTCAAGGCTCCCACTACAACGGCGGCATAGCAGGGCAGACTAACGGCAAAATTACAGGCTGCTACTTTGCAGGCAAGACGAAGTCGTCATACGCAAGTACCTCAAGATGTACTTAACAAGACTACCGAAAAGTTTACAAGCGGCGAGGTTTGCTACCTTCTTAATAAAGGTGTTACAGACGGCACACAGGTTTGGTATCAGACTATCGGTACAGACGATAAGCCTCTGTTTGAGGGTAAAACCGTAGTTTATAACGCAGGCTCAAACCCACAGTATTTTAACATATCTTTGGGCGATGTAAACTTTAATGATATAATTAATGATGCCGATGCGGCAATGGTATTAAGATATGTAAGCGGTATAGATACGCTGAACGAATATCAGCTTACCGCCGCTGATGTGAATAACGACGAAAAGGTAGATATGCTTGATGCAGTTGCTATATTAAATATGGTTAGCTGATGAACAGATGTTGTAATATAAATTTGAGTTTAGCAGTGTAATATTAACAACCTAAAATGTAAATCGATAACGTATGGATTTACTGTAGGGGCGGCAATCTGCCGCCCGTCAACAATGATAATATGCTAAAATTAGGGCGGATATGGAATCCGCCTCAGGTTGCATAGGCGAGCAGTATTGCGCAGCAATACGACCAGCTCCTACGTAACCAATGATAGATTGTTGCATTGCATATCAATTAGATGTTGGTTTGTTTGAATACCTTGCGTACAAGACAAATTTGCGAAAAAATAAATTAAC
>CABUWB010000426.1 GCA_902495025.1 uncultured Eubacteriales bacterium | reverse complement strand
TGCAAACTGTGTAGGGTTTACAAAGTCGCTTACAACAACCCTGTCATTCTCCTTAACGGCACGCACAATAAGGCTTTTATGTCCCTCATGCAGATAGCCCATTGTAGGCACAAGTCCTACGGAAAGCCCCTCTTTTCTCCAACCCTTTACAATAGCTCTTAATTCGTCAACGGTTTTTACAATCTTCATAATATTTTCTCCTTAATACAGCTTTTCAATTACGCTTTCGTCAATTTTAAAGGTGTGCTCCTCAGCAGGGAAAGCGCCAGAAAGTACCTCCTCGTGGTAACGGCGGAAACAATCATGCATCATTTCGCCTATGTGTCCGTACTGCTTGACAAATTTCGGTGTCATATCCGAATACATGGCAAGCATATCCTGATACACAAGCACCTGTCCGTCGCAGCCGTTGCCTGCACCTATGCCGATAGTGGGTATAGTCAGCTTTTTGCTGGCAAGCTGTGCCAGCGCTGCCGGTACGCACTCTATAACCACTGCAAATGCGCCTGCCTGCTCAATTGCAAGTGCGTCCTCAATAAATTTTTTTGCGGCGTCCTCGGTTTTGCCCTGTACCTTAAAGCCGCCTATTGCCTTAACCGACTGCGGCGTAAGCCCGATATGCGCAACAACGGGTATTGACGCCTTTGTGATTGCCGCTATATGCTCGGCAAATGCCACACCGCCCTCCAGCTTTACAGCGTCGGCATGTCCCTCCTTAATAAGTCTGCCTGCATTTACAACAGCGTCATACACAGAGCTCTGGTATGACATAAATGGCATATCCGCAACAACAAGTGCGTTTTCTGCGCCCCTTGCAACGGCTGCCGTATGGTGAATCATATCCTCCATGGTTACTGAAAGCGTGTCCTTGTAGCCGAGCATAACCATACCCAGCGAGTCGCCTACAAGTATGGAGTTAATGCCAGCAGAGTCAATAAGCTTTGCTGTGGAATAATCGTATGCCGTAAGCATGGACAGCTTTTCGCTCCTCTGCTTTGCGGCAAGAAAGGTTGCCTTTGTGTTTTTCATAAAAAAAATTCCTCCGTTTCATTTAAAAATGAGCGCAGGAAGTATAGAGATGAGTCTGCTTTATTACAGAGAAAAACGAATATGTATTTTTCAATCTGCCCCGAACGGTGGCGGTTGAGGTACATATTAGTTATTAAAAATGTCTGTATAGGTGCAGCTTCATAAGAATACTACCCAGATAAAATATATCACCCGCAAACGCAAATTGCAATACATATTCTGCATAAAATTATAAATGAAGGTAATAATCTCTCCGAGGTGATTTATATGAAGCTCAGATACATTACCTTTGCCGTTGTTGCGGCGGGGTCGATTGCGGCAGTAAGCCTGTGTGATAAGGAGAATATTGAAAAAACGGGTGCGGCAGGCTATAAAATAACCTCGCCCGAAAATAAGGTGATAGGCTCGCCCGTATTTGCGGTAATAAAATATAACGGTGTTCTGTATGAGGACGAGCAGCTTGAAAAGCCCTGCGATTATCTTAAAACGGGCGACAGGGTTGAAATATTAAAGGACAAGGCAAGGGAGATATATTACATCAGGCTTAACAACAGGCTTGGCTGGACTAAGGCGGATATATTGGATATTCCACCCGACCCGCCAACGCTTGAACACACCCTTACCGATGAGGAAATTGAGCGCTTTGCAAATGAAATGAGCTATGGCAAAAGCAGATACTTTGT
>CABUWB010000425.1 GCA_902495025.1 uncultured Eubacteriales bacterium | reverse complement strand
ATGCGACGTACCCACAAAATTGTCAAGGCTAAAGAGCCTGTTATCAGCCGTTGGCGGCTCAATATTGAATACATCACAGGCAGCGCCTGCAATTTTGCCCTCTTTAAGCATATCATAAAGAGCGTCCTCATCAATAACAGCACCCCTTGCGGTATTTATAAGCAATGCCGTAGGCTTCATAAGCGAAAGCATATCCCTACTGACAAGTCCCCTTGTGCTGTCGGTAAGGGGTACGCTTATGCTGACATAATCAGACAGGCTCATAATTTCAGCAAGCCCTGCGGCATATTCTATACCCATTTTATCTGCCTTTTCCTGCGTAAAATGTGCAGACCAGCCAATAACACGCATACCAAAGCCGTCCCTTGCTATTTTTGCGGTATGGGCGGCAATATTGCCCGTACCTATAAGACCCAGTATTTTGCCACGCAAATCGCAGCCTATAAGCTCCAAGGGTGCGTTATGCGTTATTTTGCCCTGCCTTATAAGCCTGTCGCATACCGTAACACGCTTTGAAATATCCAGCATAAGGCTTATTATAAGCTCCGCAACGGAGTAAGCATTCTGCCCCGGTGCAGAAAAAACATCAATATTTCTCTGCTTTGCAGCGGCAAGGTCAACGCTGTTCATACCCGTACCGAATACACCTATAACACGCAGCTTTTCTGCCTTATCCATCATATCGGCAGTAACCTTGAAATTGCGTGTAATAAGTCCCTCAACCTCGTTAAGCCTGTCCCATTCACTTACAATTTCAAACCTCTCTGATAGAAAAGCGTATATTTCTTTTCCTATATATTCGCAAACAAAAATCTTTTTCATAGCAATTAACCTATTTTAATTTTAAACTCGCCGTTGTCGGCATCAAGCGTACACCTGCCGCCGTTTTTCAGCTTACCGAACAGTATTTCCTCAACAAGCAGCGGCTTAACCTGTGCCGATATAACCCTGTCAAGCTCCCTTGCGCCGTATTTATCGGTAATACCCTTATTTTTAAGCGTAAGTGCGGCATTATCGGTTATAACAAGCTCAATGCCCTTTTTCACAAGTCCGCCTGCAAGCTCGTTCAGCTTTTTATGCGCAATGCCAAGCGCCATTTCACCGTCCATACCGTTGAATACGACAATGCGGCTTAAACGGTTTCTGAACTCGGGCTGAAAGGTGCGCTTAACGGCATCATCAATGGCAGAACGATTGTATGTACTGCCGCCAAAGCCTATTTCCGCCCTGCCCATTTCGCTTGCGCCTGCGTTGGAGGTCATAATAATAATTACATTTTTAAAATCCGCCTTATTGCCCTGATTATCAGTAAGGGTCGCATAGTCCATTACCTGTAAAAGTATGTTGTAAATATCACTGTGCGCCTTTTCTATCTCGTCAAGCAGGAGTACGGCGTGGGGAGTTTTGCGTATTTCCTCTGTTAACAGACCGCCCTCCTCGTAGCCTACATAGCCCGCAGGCGAGCCTATGAGCTTAGCAACAGTGTGCTTTTCGGCATACTCGCTCATATCAAAGCGTATAAGCCTTACGCCCAGCTCGTCAGCAAGCGCCCTTGCGGTTTCCGTTTTGCCCACACCCGTAGGGCCTACAAAAAGAAAGCTGGCAACGGGCTTGTTTTCCTCATTAAGCCCTGCCTTTGAAAATTTAACGGCATTTGCCACATTTTTAACCGCCTCTGCCTGCCCGAATACCCTTGCGGTAAGCGCATTTTCAAGCGT
>CABUWB010000424.1 GCA_902495025.1 uncultured Eubacteriales bacterium | reverse complement strand
TTTTAATAAAATTCACCCCGAAAAGGGCTTTGATGAAATGCTGGATATGGCGGAGGATTTGGATATATTGTAAGCATCAAATGAATAAATCACTTCCTTTGGGTTATGCTAACAAAGAAGCAGATGATTAACCCGAGGAAGTGATTTTTTTGATAAAAAAACGCATTGTTGCGGCTTTTGCCGTATGTATACCGCTTATTGCCATAGCGGTACTGTGGCTGCTGCTGCCCTCTGCCATAGTTGTACGCAGCGGAGAGAGCTTTACTCTGTCTTTTAGGCTGCCCGTAAAATGCGAAGTGTTAAGCGGAACGGCCGCCGTAAGTGCGGTAAGCGACAAGCCTGTTGAGGACAATATAAGTCTGTCAAAGCCTATAACCCTGCGTGCGGAGAGTGAGGGCGGTGCGCTTTTGCGCCTGTCGGTGTGCGGCATACCCGTTAAAAACAGCCGCATTACCGTACTGCCCGACACAAAGCTGATACCCTGCGGCAGGGCTGTCGGTCTGGAGCTTGAAACGGACGGTGTGCTTGTACTTGGTACGGGCGAGGTGCGCACAGGCAGCGGAAGATATATAAGCCCCTGCGAGGGTGTACTCAAAAGCGGCGACCTTATAAAGAGCTTAAACGGCAGAACGCTGACGGATAAGGAAAGTCTTATTGAAAGCGTGGAAAACAGCGCAGACGGCACACTGAAAATATCGGCAGAGCGCAGCGGCAAGACGTTTACTGCCGAGGTTGTGCCTGCCATAAGCAGTGAAAGCGGCAAAAAAAAGCTGGGGCTGTGGGTAAGGGACAGCACACAGGGCATAGGCACGCTTACCTGCTATGATGAAAACGGCAGCTTTTATGCCCTTGGACACCCTGTAACTGACGTGGATACGGGCGATATTATGAAAATAAGCGGCGGCAAAATTATGCCTACCGTCATAAATGCGGTAAATGCAGGCAGAAAGGGCAGCCCCGGTGAGCTTATAGGCAGTACCGATAAGGATAAGGTACTTGGCAGTGTAAGTGTAAATTCACCCTGCGGCATATATGGCAGGCTTAACAATAAACCGGCGGAAAATGAAAAGGGTGTGCCAATTGCACTGAAAGGCGAGGTAAAGGAGGGTGCTGCGTCAATACTTGCCAATGTTGACGGCAGCGGTGTGAAAAGCTATTCAATTGATATAGAAAGCACAGATACACTAAGTATGGATTCCTCAAAGGCTATGGTTATAAGAATAACAGATAACGAGCTTATTAAAAAGACTGGCGGTATTGTGCAGGGCATGAGCGGTGCACCTATATTGCAGAACGGACGGCTTGTCGGTGCCGTAACCCACGTTTTTGTACAGGAGCCAGAAAAGGGATATGGGATATATATAGAGGATATGCTCACAATAGGTAAATAAATTAGAGTTTATCGGTGTGTCGCTGGCGCAACACACCGATAAGATGAAATACACTGCGTGCATTTCATCTTGCAGGGGTACTGACGTACCCTGTACTGCTTTTGTAAAAAGCCGTATCCCTTCGGGATTTGGATTTGTTACCACAAATCCAAACGTGGAAGTAACAACCCTTGCCTCGCTACGCTCGACACCGTTTGCATTTATGTAATAAATGCAAATCCCTTCGGGATGGCTTAATTTTACAAAATTAAGCCACATTATCCCTCGGGCGGGCAAAGCCCACCCTGCGGAATTAAGTCTGCGACGCTTAAAGTTACCTGAAATACCT
>CABUWB010000423.1 GCA_902495025.1 uncultured Eubacteriales bacterium | reverse complement strand
TGTATGGAATTTTTAAATGAAAATGAAAGGATGATAACCTATGAGCAATCTTAACTCTAATCTTGCAACTCTTTTCAGCTAAATGGAGAGCTTTGTGTCCACAAAAACCGTTGTCGGTGAGCCGCTTAAGCTCGGTGAAATGACAATTATACCTCTGGTGGATGTTGCCTTTGGCGTTGGCGCAGGCTCCACCGATTCATCTGCGGAAAAGGATAAAAAAGAGGCAGGCGCAGGCGGTCTTGGTGCTAAAATTTCTCCCTCGGCAGTTATTGTTATTAATAAGACAGGTGAAATTCAGCTTGTGAATATTAAAAATCAGAGTGCTGTCAATAAGCTTATTGATATGGTACCGGGCATTACAAGCAAGCTGGGCTTTGGCGCAAAAAACAAAAGCGAAAGCTATGACCCATTTGATGGAGAAGAAACGGACGAGTGATTTTGAATGAGAGATTTTTTCAGTGAACAGCTGATTAAAAAAAATTTCAGCGAAAAGGACAGAACAAAAAGAACAAGAATTGTTGCCGTTGCAATTGCGGCTGCTGTGTTTATATGGCAGCTCTGCACAACGGCGTCGTATAAAAATGAGCAGCTTGGCACAGCCTTTATTCTGCTTGCAATAATACTTATAGGCATTGCAGCCTATATTGCCTATGTCAAAATACAGGAGCTTGATGCCGAGTTTGAATATTCATATACGGAGGACACCTTTGATGTGGATATAATCAAAAACCGCTCCAGGCGTAAGCAGGTGTTAAGCGTTAATGTTGCCGAAATTGAGGTTATGGCGCATATTGACGATAAGGAGCATCTTGCAATGTATGACAACCTGCCAGTTGAGGATTTTGGCAGCGGTGAGGTGCTGGGCAATACATACGTTTTTGTTGCGGCATACAACGGCAAGAGGAAAAGGTTTATAATTGAGCCTAACGACGCTATGTTAAAGGCTTTTTATAACGATTTAACACCACGAAGAATGTTCAGAAAAAAATAGTGTGTTGCAAATTACACATTTTTGTCTTATAATAAAAGTAATATTTTTTTAATGGAGGAAATGCTGATGCATGAATTAGTTATTGTGCTTGACTTCGGCGGACAGTATAACCAGCTTATCGCACGCAGGGTGCGTGAGTGTAATGTATACTGTGAGGTTAAGTCCTACAAAACAAGCCTTGATGAAATTAAAAAGCTTAATCCAAAGGGCATTATTTTCACAGGCGGCCCTAACAGTGTTTACCTTGAGGACTCCCCTAAGGTGGATAAGGCTATTTTTGATTTGGGTATACCTGTGCTCGGTATCTGCTATGGCTGTCAGCTTATGGCTTATACCCTTGGCGGTATCGTTCAGGCTGCTGAAAATAACAGCGAGTACGGTATGACTGAAACTGAGTTTAACACAAGCTCTCTCTTATTTAAGGGCTTAAAGGATAAGTCGGTTACATGGATGAGCCATACGGACTACATAAGCGCTCTGCCAGAGGGCTTTACATCTGTTGCTCATACAGCGGATTGTCCTGTTGCCGCTATGGAGTGTCCACAGCGTAATCTTTATGGTATACAGTATCACCCTGAGGTTATGCATACCGAAAATGGTACTGCAATGCTCCGCAATTTCCTCTATGAGGTTTGTAATTGCAAGGGCGACTGGAGCATGAGCAACTACGCACAGACAGCTATTAAGGACGTAAGGGAAAAGGTTGGCGACGGTAAGGTACTCCTTGCTCT
>CABUWB010000422.1 GCA_902495025.1 uncultured Eubacteriales bacterium | reverse complement strand
GGCAGGTGTATATGAAATAAAGACGACACCAAGTGATGAGGCGGTTGATGAGGCACTTTATGCCAAAATTGCACAGCTTAACACAGCGGCAAAAACTTATTTTGAAAATAACCGCAGCAAGCTCTTGTCGGTTTACGGACTTATGTATTCCGATGAGGACAGCTTTACGGTAAGTGCGTCAACAGTTGCAAAGGCAGCAGGCGTTGACGTTGGTGAGGATATTGACGATTACGCCGATATTCTTATGGTAAGACCAAGCGACCTTGCCAAGTTTGACAGCCTTAAAATATCAAAGGAGAGGGAAACCTCGCTTAAACCGTTTACCGCATACAACAGCAGCGAGGGCTATATTATATCCTCTGCAGATGACAAGGGCGGCGTACTTACAAAGGACGAGTATAAAAAGCTGCTTGGCACGTATGCAACAGACCATGGCAGTATTTCAAACCCCGACAGTAAGAGTGAGCTTTTCCTTGATATTGCGGCAAGTGCGGCAACTGCTTTTGATGAAAACGAGTATGATATCAAGTACCTTGCGTGTGATGATATGTATGCCGTTGTTGTAATAGGCGGCATTACTGTACCTAATAATATTAAGGAATATGTGCTTGTTAAAAAGCCCGGCGGTTGGTCGGTAACGCTTGACGGCGTTGAGGGCTTTACAATGCCAAGACAGAGCGTGAATGACAAAATACCAGATATGGAGCTTGGACTTTTGCCAAAGTATACAATTGCAGCTTACGGAGATATAAAGAGCGGCTTTGTTGAGTTTGAACAGTCGCTTATAAAACTGGGTATGATAAGTGAGGACGATATGCCCGAAACCTATAGCTGCGGTGCAGGCAGGTTTGCTTATATTGAGCTTAGCTCGGGCAAAAAGCTGCTAGGTATTGTAAACAGTGAGAAAAAGCTCGAATTTATCCAGGTGGGCAGTACAAACGAGGCAATAGCAGCTATGCTTAAAGTGGACGAAAAGCCGCCTGCATTTATACTGAAATATAGTGAATAATAATAGGGTAAAACACATAAACAGGGCTGTTGCATTAATTTTGCGACAGCCCCTTGTTTTTTATATAAATTAGAGTTTATGGGAGTAAATCAACACCTCAACATTCAAATCAATAACGTATGGATTTACCGTAGGGGCGGCAATTTGCCGCCCGTCAACAATTGCAATATGTTTAGTATTCGGGCGGATATGGAATCCGCCCCTACAAGTTAATTACAACATTAATTGATTTTTTTCGCAAATTTGTATTGTACGCAAGGCATTCAAACAAACCAACATCTAATTTATATGCAATGCAACAATGCTATTATTGGTTACGTAGGGGCGGATTCTATATCCGCCCTAATTTTAGCATACCATAATTACTAACGGGCGGCAGGTTGCCGCCTCAGGACGCATAGGCGAGCAGTATTGCGCAGCAATACGACCAGCCCCTACGATTGAAATGTTAAGGTATTATTACACCGATAAACTCTAATTTACCCCCCCCCACCAAAAATGTGGATAACTCCTCCAAAACTGCCAAAAACTGCAAAACCGCACGATGTACCGCACGATAGAAATCGTTGCAAACCCGCTTAATAAGCGGAACCGCACGTTCGCACGATAAAACACACAAAACTTTTATTTTGTAATTTTTTTTAAAATTATTAAGATTTAAAGTTTGTCAGTTTTTTGCAGTTTTTATGGTTTATATTGTTGTGGGGCATATAT
>CABUWB010000421.1 GCA_902495025.1 uncultured Eubacteriales bacterium | reverse complement strand
TTTACAAAGCCCGATAAGCCTGCAAGCCCCTTCTTTTTTATAAAGGCAACAGCCTCGTTGCAGGCTGCGCTGTCAGGCACCTTATCCATATACATTATCTGATAAACAGCAAGGCGCAGCGTGTTAAGCACCACAGGCTTCATTTTTTCCGTTTTGGTTTTGGAAAAGCTGTTTATGATATAGTCTATATTTATAAGATTGCGCAGTGTGCCGTTTACAAGCTCGGTAACAAAGCCACGCTGTACAATGGACAGCTGCTTATTCTGCCCGAGCGTTTTTCTCAGCACAATATTATTGTAGCCCTTTTCGCTTAAAATATCTGTAATGGCATAAAGTGCAATTTCTCTTTCTTTCATAGCAAAACCTCTTTAAAATCCGCTCATAAAATTCTTTTTAAGCTGATTTTTCTTATCGTGCTCATCATCTTCCTTAGGCTTTTCGGTAGTATCAAGCATGGAGCCGCTGTCGTTTACCGCATCAACCACGTATTTTTTAATTACGGGAAATATGTATTTGCAGTTTTTCATATAATCGTTATTGAAGTCGGCAAACCTCAGCTTACTAAAATACATGGGAAATACGTTTGCAAACTCAACATAGTCCACCTCAATAGGCTCGGAAAAATCCTCAAAGCCAAACATACCCGGCATGGTTGTAAACACCAGCCTGTCAATATAAAACTGTGCATAGTAAGTTTTCTGTATTTCATTAAGGCGGTTAGAGCCTGTTTTAAACTCTGCCCTTTCCTTTGATAACCCCTTCATAATCTGAAGCCAAGCCTCGTTTGGTAACATAATAATAACCTCCCTGAAAAAAAGTCTTTTAATTTCCCCAAATAGATTGTATACTATATAGGTGAGATGAAAAATGCCCTCTCACATTCATTACATACATTATAACACATATTCCCGTTTATAAAAAGTTTTTTTTACAAAGGAGATAAATTTTATGCTTACAACTTTTTTATGGATTTTTTTACTGTTTTTTTACCTTATGTTAAATGAGCCTTACTACCATAAGGCAAGGCGGCTTTTAAAGGAGGGAAAGACAAGCGAGCATGACGAGTTTACACACTGGGCTGTGCAATTGTGGGCAGGCAGGGTGCTTAAATCCACCAAGGCAAATATAACCGTACATGGGCTTGAAAACCTGCCAAAGGACGGTGCAATGCTCTTTGTATCAAACCACCAGAGCAACTTTGACATACCCCTGCTGCTTTCCGAAATACCCGTACCAAAGGGCTTTATAGCAAAAAAGGAGCTTGGAAAAGTGCCTTTTATAAGCCGCTGGATGAAGGAGATTAAATGCCTTTTTATGGATAGGGACGATATGAAGCAGTCGGTGCAGATAATTGTTGACGGTATTAAAATATTAAAGAGCGGCTATTCAATGGTAATTTTCCCCGAGGGCACAAGGAGTAAGGGCGGCCCTGTTGCCGAGTTCAAAGCTGGCAGCTTTAAGCTTGCAACAAAGTCAAAGGTGCCTGTTGTGCCTGTTACAATTGACGGTACACATCAGCTTTATGAGGGCAATAAAAACCGTATCGGCTTTAAAAAGGATATAGACCTCTATATACACAAGCCTATTTATACCGATACATTAAGCAAAGAGGAGCTTGCCGAGCTGCATAATACCGTAAGGGATATTATAGTGTCAAAAATAAGCAGATAAATTATTGTTTAGCTGAGTAACAGCATCTACCTAACATTCTAATCAATATCGTATGGTT
>CABUWB010000420.1 GCA_902495025.1 uncultured Eubacteriales bacterium | reverse complement strand
TGGGAACTGCAAATACACTTGTATTTGTAAGAAATAAAGGTATTGTCGTAAATGAGCCGTCTGTTGTGGCTATAAACACACAGACACACGAGGTGCTCTCCGTAGGTGATGAGGCTAAGGAAATGATTGGCCGTACACCCGGCAATATTGTTGCCATACGCCCCATGAAGGACGGCGTTATTGCAGACTTTGACGTAACACAGGCAATGCTGCGCTACTTTATAAATAAAACCTACAACAGAGGTCTTTTCAGCCCAAAGCCACGTATAGTAATATGTGTACCATCAGGCGTAACCGAGGTTGAAAAAAGGGCTGTTATTGAGGCAGCAATCGCAGCAGGCGCAAAGGAGAAAAACGCTTACCTTATCGAGGAGCCTATGGCTGCTGCAATAGGTGCAGGTCTGCCCGTTGAGGAGCCAACAGGCAACATGGTTGTTGATATTGGCGGCGGTACAAGCGAGGTTGCCGTTATTTCACTTGGCGGTATTGTTACAAGCAAGTCTGTAAGAACAGCTGGCGATGAATTTGATAACTCAATCGTAAGCTATACTAAAAAGGAATACAACCTTGCAATAGGCGAGAGAACAGCCGAGGAAATTAAAATTAAAATAGGCTGTGCATACCTTGATGACGAAATTGAAAGCAGAAAAATGGAGATACGAGGCAGAGACCTTATCTCAGGTCTGCCAAGAACGGTGGAAATTTCCTCCGAGCAGGTGCTTGCCGCACTCTCCGAGCCTGTCAGCGCCATTGTTGACGCAATTAAATACACACTTGAAAAAACTCCACCCGAGCTTGCTGCCGATATTATGGAGGCAGGCATTGTGCTTACAGGCGGCGGTGCTCTTTTAAGAGGTCTCGACAAGCTCATTTCCAACGAAACAGGTATGCCTGTTCATATAGCAAATGAGCCTCTTAACTGTGTTGCAGTTGGTACAGGTGCCGCTCTGGAGCATATTGATACACTTAAAGGCGTACTTATTTCCTCACAACGACTTAATATGTAAGGAGAGCTGGACTTGAATTTTTTTGATAATAACAGAAGACTTGTCATAGGCTTTGCAACCTTATTATGTATAATTGCTGCCCTTGTTACCTTTAACAGGGCAAAGCCTACCGTTTTTGAAAACACCTTCGGCTTTATCATAACACCGATACAAAATATCAATACCTCTGTGGTAAAATGGTTTAGAAACAAAAGCGATTATATTAATGGCATTTCCTCCTTACAGGAAGAAAACCAAAAAATCTCACTGGAGCTGGAGGAAAAGAGTATTGAGCTTGACCGCCTTCAGATGGTAGAGCAGGAAAACACACGCCTTACAGAGCTGCTGGAGGTAAGCAGCCGCTACAGGCAGTATACAATGCTTGCTGCAAATATAATTGCCAAGGATACAGGTAACTGGTACGACGTATTTACCATTGATAAGGGTACAAAGGACGGACTTAACAAAAACATGGTTGTACTCACAGGCGACGGTCTTGTGGGCCGTATTACAGAATGTGGCTACAACTATGCAAAGGTTACCTCCATTATTGACGATACTGACGCAATAAGCGCCAAAAGTCTGCGTACCGATGATTTGGGTTATATTTCTGGCGACCTTTCAAGCAAGGGTATGTGCAAAATGGAATATATTGACAGCACTGCGGAGCTGACAGAGGGCGACGAGGTAATTACCTCAAACCTTAGTGATAATTTTCCTCCATGCATAACAATAGGCTTTGTCAAGGAAATAACAGC
>CABUWB010000419.1 GCA_902495025.1 uncultured Eubacteriales bacterium | reverse complement strand
GTTGCAAACCAGACCATCTGGCTTTGAAACTCGCCCTTAGGACCGTTTATATTTATGCGGGTAGCGCTGCCTATTATCATTATGCCAAAAATAACAAGTGCGCTGACCATTATAACAAGCAGAAAGTCAAATGTCTGTAACTGTTTTTTTGCAATCAAATACAAAACCTCGCTTTTCAGGCTTTATTGCCCTTGTGCATACTCTTGATAGGAATATTTGCGTAAAGCATAGGCACGTTTACGCCCTTTTCCTCTGACATGGTTTCGGTAATGTTAATATCAAGCTCGTCCTCGTCTATCTCCATGTAGTTTGAGATAACCCTGATAATATCTGTTTTAAGCATTTCAAGCACCTGTGTTGAGCAGTTTACCCTGTCGTGCACAAGCACAAGCTTAAGTCTGTCCTTTGCAACGTCCTTAGATGCGCTTTTTTTGTTAAAAACACCCCAAAAATCAAACATAATATCACGTCCTTTACTGTATTATTTACGGAATAATTTTTTAAGTTTGCCAAAAAGACCCTTTCCCTCGTCAAGGTCAAGGAGAGGAACCTCGTTGCCCATAATACGCTGAACAATGTTTCTGTAAGCCTGACCTGCAAGAGAGTCGTTGTCTGTTACGGCAGGCTCGCCCTTGTTGGACGAAATAACTATGCTCTCATCATCGGGTACTATACCTAAAATATCAACTGCAAGAATGTCGGTTACATCCTCCATGGTCATCATATCGCCCTTTTTAACCATATCGATACGTATACGGTTTAATATGAGCTTAGGATTGCGCAGCTCGTTTGCCTCAAGCATACCTATAATTCTATCGGCGTCACGTACAGCGGATACCTCGGGAGTTGTAACGACAAATGCCTTGTCAGCACCTGCAATAGCGTTTTTAAAGCCCTGCTCGATACCTGCGGGACAGTCAATTATGATATAATCAAAGCCTTCTTCTTTAAGGTTTTCACAGAGTTTCTGCATCTGCTCGGGTGTTACTGCGTCCTTATCCCTTGTCTGTGCAGCAGGCAGAAGAAAAAGCGACTCATACTTCTTGTCCTTGATAAGTGCCTGCTTAAGGCGGCAGTTACCCTCAACAACGTCGATAAGGTCGTAAACAATTCTATTTTCAAGACCCATGATAACATCAAGGTTACGGAGTCCGATATCTGCATCAATCATTGCAACCTTTTTGCCCTGCATTGCAAGACCTGTACCGAGATTGGCAGAGGTGGTGGTTTTGCCAACGCCGCCCTTTCCCGAAGTAATAACTATAACTTCACTCATTTTTTATCCTCCTGAATATGTATAAAAAATCTTTCATTATATATAATAACAGATAATTTTGCTTTTTGCACCCTTTTATTTAAGCAAATTCAAACAAAATTCGCATTTTAAAGGAGTGGCTCGACAAATATCTGATTATCATTGACATAAGCGTACTGCGGTGTGGGAGTGCTTTTTTGCTCCTCCTCGGGGAAGCAGGCAATAAGCTCTGCAATTCTTAACTGGGTGGGGCGCATATTAAGCGCCGCAACAAAGCAGTCATGTGAGCCCGAGCAGCCTGCGTGTGCAAGTCCCTTTAGAATACCAAGTACAATAATATTGCCCTCTGCAATAAGCTCTCCGCCAGGGTTTACATCACCTATAACAACAATGCTGCCCGGAAAGCGTATTGACTGACCGCTGCGTACAGAGCCTTTATGGAAGGTGGTGAGGTTCTTTTTGGCAGTAACAAGCGCCTCTGAAAGGAGCTGGTTCAGCTTACC
>CABUWB010000418.1 GCA_902495025.1 uncultured Eubacteriales bacterium | reverse complement strand
TTCATAGCCCATAACCACAGGCACAACAAACAGCAGCAGTGCCGCACCGCAGACAACGGGCGTATATATCCTTGCAAACGAGGTTATAAAGCTCTCCGTTTTTGACTTATTTGCGGCGGCATTTTCAACCATATCCATAATTTTTTTGACGGTAGTGTTTTCGTAGGTCTTTTCAACCTTTGCATACAGCACAGCACCCTCGTTTATACTGCCGCTTAAAATGCTGTCGCCCGCCTTAACAGTAACCTTGGCGCTTTCACCTGTGAGGGCAGAGGTATCAAGATAGCTTTCGCCCTCGGTTATAACACAGTCAAGCGGCACCCTCTCACCGCTTTTTATAACTACTGTATCACCTAAAGCCGCCTTTTTTGGCGATACTCTTTCAATCTCGCCGTTTTCACCCACAAGGTTCATAAACTCGGGCATTAAATTCATAAGCTCCTTAATTGAGCGTGTGGAGCGGTCAACCGCCATATCCTGAAAGAACTCGCCTATCTGATAAAAAAGCATAACCGCCACAGCCTCGGGGTACTCGCCTATAACAAAAGCACCTATTGTGGCAATACCCATAAGAAAGTTTTCATCAAACACACTGCCCGAGGCAATATTTTTAACGGCACTTAGCAGCACATCATAACCGAAAACAAGGTAAGCAGCAATAAACAACACAATAGAGTAATTGCCGCCGATACCCGAAACGGCACAGCCGAAAAGCACACCGCCTACTACAAGCCTTATTATGCCTTTTGCGACAATATCCTTTTCGTCCTTAGCCGAATGGCTATGTCCATGCTCCTCGTGGTCATGACAATGGCAATGCCCGCCGTCGTATTCATCTTCACCGTATTCGGACTTTTTTATAACCTCCACATTCGGCTCATACTTTTTAACTATTTTTTCAACCGCCGCCCTTGCACTGTCCTCATCAAGGTCTGTTTTGATTGTCATTTCTTTGTTAATCATATTAAATGAAGCTTTTTCAACCTCGTCAAGAGCGTTTACGCCTGCCTCAATTTTTGCCGAGCAGTTAGGGCAGTTTAAATCTTTTAAAATAAGCTTAACCTCACTCATCACTCCGCCTCCTCATAGCCATTTTTGTGCATGATATGCTCAATACCCTTTTCAAGCAGTGCCGATACATGCTCATCATCAAGCGAGTATATTACCGACTTGCCCTCTTTTCTGAACTTTACAATATCATTTTGCCTCAAAAGACGCAACTGATGCGATATTGCGGACTGCGTCATATCCACAACCTCGACCATATCGGTTACGTTCATTTCGCCCTTATAGAGCGCATAGAGAATTTTAATACGTGTAGAATCGCCGAAAAGCTTAAAAAAATCGGCTAAATCGTAGCTCATTTCATCAGAGAGCATATTCTTTTTTTCCATACAGCCACCGCCTTTATAATGTATATATGTTCAACTGTTCATATTTTGTGTAAAAATATATGAACAATGTATGCGTCATTGTTCATATATTCATAATACCAGCTATTTATTATTTTGTCAAGTACTTATCTTGTATTTCTGCGCCTTGCAGCATTATTATTGTTATTTCTGTCGTTGGAGCCTCTGCCTCTGCCCCATTTAAAGAACCATGGACCCTTTTCACTGCTGTCGGCGGTTTCATACTCAATATATTTACCTGTACCTATAGCAACGCAAGACACCGCATCATCTGCAATAACAGCATTAATGCCTGTTTTATCCTTAATAATTTTATCAAGTCCGTAAAGCAGTGAGCCGCCGCCCGTCATTACAATACCCCTGTCGGAAATATACGCC
>CABUWB010000417.1 GCA_902495025.1 uncultured Eubacteriales bacterium | reverse complement strand
AATATTGGTTTGTTTGAATACCTTGCGTACAAGACAAATTTGCGAAAAAATAAATTAACGTTGTAATTAACTTGTAGGGGCGGATTCCATATCCGCCCGAATGTTGAACATATTGCAATACTTGACGGGCGGCAGGTTGCCGCCCCTACGATTGAAATGTTAGGGTATTATTACACCGCTAAACTCTAATTTATTTTACAAAAAAACAGAGGCTGTCGCAAAATTAATGCGACAGCCCCTTTTATTATCGGCTTAATGCAGCCTTATTGTAAATTAATAATTTTCTTTTCTGATTTCAAAGAAGCTCTGTGCATGCTTACATACAGGGCAAATATCGGGTGCCTTTGTACCTACAACAACATGGCCGCAGTTTCTGCATTCCCAAACCTGAACGCCGCTCTTTTCAAATACCTCTTTTGCCTCAACATTGTGGAGAAGGGCACGGTATCTTTCCTCGTGCTGCTTTTCAATTGCAGCAACGCCTCTGAACTGCTCTGCAAGCTCGGTAAAGCCTTCCTCGTCAGCCTCACGAGCCATACGGTCGTACATATCTGTCCACTCTGCATTTTCGCCCTCTGCTGCGTGGAGAAGATTTGCAGCGGTATCGCCAAGCTCGCCAAGCTCCTTAAACCAAAGCTTAGCATGCTCCTTTTCATTTTCAGCAGTCTTTAAGAAAAGCTCTGCAATCTGCTCATAGCCTGCCTTTTTGGCAACAGATGCGAAATATGTATACTTATTTCTTGCCTGGGACTCACCTGCAAAAGCCTCCCACAAATTTTTCTCTGTCTTTGTGCCTGCGTACTTGTTGGCTGGGGCAGCGGCTGCTGTTGTTACCTCATTAAATACCGACTTTGGCTGCTTACATACAGGGCATACCTCAGGTGGCTCGTTACCCTCGTGAACATATCCGCATACTGAACATACAAATTTTTTCATAGCAATTTCCTCCTTTTTATTATTCAGCTCGCCGCTTCTGTCATAATAAGTGGTGTGCAGCATTTTTTCTGCAAGCTCACTGAGCGGCTGAGTGTAAAAACTATTGTATATATCTATAATTTCGGGGTTTTCGTGGCTTTTTCTGAGAGGCAGCTTTGTGTCCTGTGTATACAGGCTGTCAATTCTGCTTTCGAGCAGCGCATTACCCTTGTAATCTTTGTCCTTTGGCTGTCCGCCTCCGCCTATACAGCCGCCGGGGCAGGTCATAACCTCAATAAAGTGATATTGCTTTTCGCCCTTCTTAACCATATCTATCATTTTGCGGGCATTTGCAGTGCCATAAACTACGGCAACATTAACCTCGATGCCGCCTATGTTAAGGCTTGCTTCCTTAATATCGTCAAGACCTCTTACAGGCTTGAGCTCAAAGAGAACATCGGGTGCAGGCTCCTTTGTTATGTACTCATAAGCTGTTCTTACGGCAGCCTCCATAACGCCGCCTGTGTTGCCGAATATTACGCCTGCGCCGCTTGCCTGACCCATAAATTTGTCATAATCTGAGTCCTCAAGGGCAGCAAAATCAATATTCTTTTCCTTTGCCCACAGTGCAAGCTCACGTGTGGTGATAACGTAGTCCATATCACGCATATTGTCAACGCCAAGGTACTCTGACGCTGCCTTCATTTCGTCCCTGCGTATTTCAAACTTTTTGGCAGTACATGGGGTTAAGGCAACATTTACTATTTTTGCAGGGTCAATACCCATCTTCTTTGCAAAATAGGTTTTAATTGTAGGCCCCTGCATGCCGATAGGGCTTTTTGCACTGGATATGTTTGGCAGTATTTCGGGATAATAGGTT
>CABUWB010000416.1 GCA_902495025.1 uncultured Eubacteriales bacterium | reverse complement strand
CAATAGCATTAATTCCTTTTTCGGGAGCAAAGCCTGCATGAGCAGCCCTGCCCGTTACCTCTGCCGCAAAGGAAATAAGCGTGGGTGCCTGTATGGCAGCCGCTCCCGTTTTGCCGCCCATATCAAGCACATAGCCTGTTTTTGCTTTAAGCCTTTTAAAGTCAAACACGCTGCTGCCCTTTATATAAGCCTCCTCCGCAATAGTAAACAAAAGCTCAATATCCCTGTGGCTTATGTTATTTTCCTTTATAGTGCGCAGTGCCTCAATAATTGCCGCCACTCCTGCCATATCATCAGCACCAAGCACCGTTGCGCCGCCGCTTGTTATTCTGCCGTTATCATCTATGAACGCCTGCTTGCCCTCTCCTGGTGCTACGGTATCCATGTGCGTCGAAAACAAAACAGCGTCCCCCTCAATATCGCCCTTTATATAACAGTATAAATTACCTGCATTGCCGTTATAAAATTCACCTGCGTTATCCTCCTGTACATCAAAGCCAAGCTCATTCAGCCTACGCTCTAAATAGTCCGCCATTTCCCTCTCATTAAATGATGTTGAATTTATGGATACCAGACTGCAAAATTCATCTGTAAGCCTTTTACCGTTAATCATACAAGCACCGCTTCCTTTAACTCATTATATATTGCATCGGCAAGGCTTTTATGCCCCGCCTTATTAAGATGTTCCCTGTCATCACTGCTTGGCTTGGCATACTTTGACGCCTGCAGAAAACGTATATTTCTCTCGCCCGATATTTTTTTGTATACCTCGGGCAGCTTTTTTGAAACGCCTACGGAGCGCTCGTTAAACTCGGGGTCATATTCCTGCTCCCACACGCCATCGCCAAGCTCGATTGGTGAAATTAAAAGCACCTTTATATCGGGGTCGCTCTGCTTAATCTGTTCAAGCAGACGTTCTATGCCCTTACCTATCACCTCTGCGGAGGCATCATACACAGCCTTGCAGTCATTGGTGCCAAGCATTAAAACCACAGTGTCTATGGGCTTGTGCGTTTCCAGAATAACTGAAAGTATTTGTGTACCACGTCTGCCGTCCCTCAAAGGGTCATCAAAAATTGTGGTTCTGCCGCAAAGACCCTCCTCAACTATTCTATATCCCATTTTGCTTATTTTGCTCTCCAAAATACCTGTCCATCTCGTATTCCAATCATACCTGTCCTTAGTACCGGGTATTAAACCGTAGGTGTTGGAATCTCCAAAACATAAAATCTGTTTCAATATAATCACCCTTTCATATTTATCCCAAACCCAAATTCATACTGGTTTACTAGGTTTAGTATGATTTTATAATTAAAGTATGGATTTGTCAAGTACTTTTTATATTTTAGTGCAAAAAAATAATGCGGAACAAAAGCTGTCCCGCATTAATTAAATACAATAATCAAATATATTGTTTATTGTTTTTTCTTCCTCGATAAGGTCGTTTATAGTAACGCTGTCTATATATCGGTTGACCGTATCACACAGGCCCTCAAAAAAGTATTTCAGAGTTTGTGACTCATCAAAACTATCAGCACTCACTCTGCCCTCCATGGCTCTTATTATGCTGCCAATGGTATACTTTTCAGCAGGCATTGAAAGACTGTAGCCACCCTTGGAGCCTCTGCGGTTTTTTACAAGACCCGCCTTGCACAGCACATTTACAATCTGTTCCAGATATTTTAAGGAAAGATTTTCCCTTTCAGCTATTTCCCTCATTGTAAGAGTACCCTCGCTGCCGTTTTTTGCAATAGATAGCACCAGCATAATAGCATATATGGTTTTTTTAGACAATTTCAT
>CABUWB010000415.1 GCA_902495025.1 uncultured Eubacteriales bacterium | reverse complement strand
GGCGGCGACGGCGGCAAGCGCAACTGCACAGGTGCAGACGGCGATGACATTGTAATACGTGTACCCGTTGGTACGGTAGTGCGTGAGGCTGTAAGCGGCAAGGTTATGGCTGACTTCACCTCGGACGGTGAAAAAAAGGTACTCATAAAGGGCGGCAAGGGCGGCAAGGGCAACCAGCACTTTGCAACCCCCACAAGGCAGGCACCACGCTATGCAGAGCGTGGCAGAACATCCAGAGAGTATGACGTAATACTTGAATTAAAGCTTATTGCCGATGTTGGACTTATAGGCTTTCCAAATGTAGGCAAGTCCACACTGCTCTCAATGGTTACAAATGCCAACCCAAAAATTGCCAACTACCACTTTACCACACTTTCACCAAACCTCGGCGTTGTACGCAGCCGCTGGGGCGAGGACTTTGTAATGGCTGATATTCCCGGTCTTATAGAGGGTGCAAGCGAGGGCGTCGGCTTAGGGCACGAATTTTTAAGGCACGTGGAGCGTACCAAGGTATTTATACACGTTGTTGACGGTGCTGCCCTTGAGGGCATTGACCCGCTTGAAAATATTGAAAAGATAAACAACGAGCTTGAAATGTACAAGGAGGGACTTTCCTCACGTCCTATGGTTATAGCCGTAAACAAAATGGATATACCCGAGGCGGAGGAAAACTTTGAGCGCATTAAGGCAGAATATGAGCCAAAGGGCATACCCGTATTTGCCATATCCGCAGCAGCCAATACAGGTCTTGACGAGCTTTTGAGCAAGGTTGCGGAAATCCTTAAGGACTACCCACAGGATATAGTTTTTGAGGAGGACTATGACGAGTATGACGAAATTGAGCAGGACAACGAGCCTTACACAATAACACAGTACAGCGAGCACTACTTTGTTGTGGAGGGTGTCGGTGTTGAAAAGATGATTGGCTACACCAATGTTGAAACCGAAAAGGGCTTTGCCTTTTTACAGAAATATATGCGTGATAAGGGCATCATCACCGCTCTTGAGGAAAAGGGCATACAGGACGGCGATACCGTTAAGATTTATGACCTTGAATTTGAATTTTATCATTAATACGGAGGTAAATAACTATGCTTACAAGTAAACAGCGTGCATATCTTCGCTCACTTGCATCAAAGCTTACGCCTGTTGTACAGATAGGCAAGGGCGGCGCATCACCCGAGGTTGTTGCCTCTGTTGACGAGGCGCTTGCCGCAAGAGAGCTTATTAAGGCAAACGTGCTCGATAACTGCTTTGAAGATATAAGAGAAATGAGCACCGTTATTTCGGAGCGTACACACTCCGACGTTGTTCAGGTTATCGGTAGAAAGATAGTTTTCTATCGTGCCGCCAAAAAGCCCGTTATCGAGCTGCCAAAGGGAAAATAAACGTATGAAAATAGGACTGCTGCAGTCCTATTTTTTTGCAAATTAGAGTTTATCGGTGTGTCGCTGGCGCGACACACCGATAAGATGAAATACACTATGTGCATTTCATCTTGCTGGGGTACTAGCGTACCCACCAAGGAAGTAACAACCCGTGCCTCGCTACGCTCGACACTCTTGTTATCCCTCGGGCGGGCAAAGCCCACCCTACGGATTAAAGTCTGCGACGCCTGAAGTTACCTGAAACACCTTTTACGTTTTCGGTTAATAGAGAGCTATGGCATTTCTGCTTACAAGCGTTTCGAGTAACTAAAAAGCGCCGCAGGCTAAAATCCGCAGGCGGAATTCATTTCCGCCGAGGACTGAAACTCGTGATGGCTGTTGCGGAGCAACAGAACAGCACGGGTTGGTAGTTTCT
>CABUWB010000414.1 GCA_902495025.1 uncultured Eubacteriales bacterium | reverse complement strand
GACAACAGCTCAAAGGTTACGGCATTAAAGCGTACACCAAAAAAAGGATTTTTCGGCACTAAACCAGAAAACCCTATAAGGCGAAAATATTATAAACGGGTAAATAAATATTTTAAACGCCGCAAGCTGACAAAAGCCCTTACCCCTACTGAAATTAAAACCATACTTTCGGAAAGCTGTAAGGAAGATATAACACAGCTCACAGAGCAGTATATTGAGGTAAGATATTCACAGGAATAATAATTAAATTATTGTTTATCGGTATAATATTAATACCTCAACATTTCAATCGTAGGGGCGGCAATCTGCCGCCCGTCAACCATTGCAACATGTTCAACATTCGGGCGGATATGGAATCCGCCCCTACAAGTTAATTGCAATGACAATTGATTTTTTGCAGATTTATCTTATACTCAAGGTATTCAAACAAACAAACATCTAATTTGTATGCAATGCCACAATGCTATTATGGGTTACGTAGGGGCTGGTCGTATTGCCTTGCAATACTGCTCGCCTATACAACCTGAGGCGGATTCCATATCCGCCCTAATTTTAGCATATTATCATTGCTAACGGGCGGCAGGTTGCCGCCCCTACAATTTTAAATGTTGGTTTGTTAATTTACTTCACTAAACTCTAATTTATATTAAGAAAAAATAGCTGTCGCAAACTTACTGCAACAGCTATTTTAATAATTTCAGCTATTCTGTTTTTCAACAATCTCGTCATATCTTTCCTGAGCCTCATTTTTAGCAGCTCTTGACGGACTATTATCCACAACCTTCTGGAAATATGCCTTTGCATTGACGGTATCTCCCGCCTCCTGTGCAATTATGCCAAGGCGCAGCATTGCGTTATACTTAACGTCGGTATCGCTCAAAGCGCAGGTAAGGCAGTTATTATAATGTATTTTAGCCTCGGCGGTCTTATTCTGCTTTTCAGCCTGTTCACCAAGCTTATAGTATTCCTCCGATGCCTTTGGCAGTATCTGCTGCCTTAATGAGTTGTAGGTATTTATGGCATTGTTGTCAAAGCCATTTGTATTAAGTGCAATAAGCTGCTGTGCCGCCTGCACAGCCTCGCCGTTATCAAATACAGACTTAATTGTGGTAAGCTTTGAAACCCTCTCCTGCAGCTCCTTTGCATTTATATCGTTAAGCTGTGTTTTAAGCTCGTTATTTTCGGCAGTAAGCCTGTCAGCAGTTTCATTTGACTTGCTTGTAAGCTCGTCAAAATCCGCTTTCAGAACGGTATAATCCTCGGATACCTTTTCATAGTCCTCCTTATACCCTTCCGTAATGCTTGGCACAACAAGCACAAACATAACAACAAGCGTACATACGCAGCCTACCGCAAACATAATTACGGGGTTAAGCGGCTTGCCAACCTTTTTATTTCTGCCTATATCAGGCGGCATATAATAGGTGGCATAGCGCATATCATTTTTGTAGGTACGTGGGTCGGGACGTGACTTATCAGGGCAAATCTGCCTGTAATAGCCAAGCGCAACAGGATTATTTACGTCCATGCGCAGCACCTTGTTTACAATATCAAGCGCATCGTTGTTTCTGCCCCTCATAAGGTAGCAGAGGGAAAGCAGGTTAAGCGCACCTATAAACTTGCCGTTAATATCCAGCGCCTTTTTAAGGCGGATAATGGCAAGGTCGTCATTTTTCTGCTTAACGTATTCAAGCGCCTCATTATAAAGGCTTACACTGTCCTCCATTTTTTCACTGGAGCGTATATTTTCACCGTAAATACGCAGATACTCTGCCGCAGGATTTTTGTCAGAGCGTATATTCTG
>CABUWB010000413.1 GCA_902495025.1 uncultured Eubacteriales bacterium | reverse complement strand
CACCTCACAGACTACCGCATCAACTACGGCAGATACTGAAAACGACGGTATACTGACTGTGGACGAGGCCGTTACAAAGGCTGTAGGCTACAGCCGTACACTTAAAAGCCTGTATGAAAAAAATGAGGTAAACGAGCTTAGTGCAGACGATACAAGAATTGACCTTATCTGGTCAAACGAGTATGTACAGGTAACAAACCTTAATGTTGAGCTGAAAAACCTGCTCAACAGCATACGCAATTACAGCACTGATGTTGAGATTGAAACAGAAAAAATAAGGCTTAATGTCATTGAGCTTTTTGCGGCTATTATCAATGCAGAGGACTCTCTTGATATGTATGATAAGCAGATTGACATTAACGAAAGAGAGCTGAAAATTGCCGAGGTAAAAAAGAGTCTTGGTCTTTTAAGTCAGACAGACTACAATGCGCTTGTTGTTGAAAACAATAAGACAAAGTCCTCAAAGCAGAGCCTTGAAAATGAGCTGGAGGAGGCTTATAAGTCCCTTAACCAGATTTTGGGACAGAATTTAAACACACGCTACACTGTACAGCTTGATATTGAGTATGAGCCTTTAGGCGATACTGACCTTGAATATGCCGTATCAAGGGCAGTTTCCTCCTCACAGAGTGTTAAGGAGAAGAAGGAGGCTGTTGAAATAGCAAAGTATCAGCTTGACGTATACTCTCACGAATACAGCGGCGGCTACAAGCAGGATAAGCAGAATAACTATGCACAGGCTACAAGAGACCTTGACGATACCAAAACACAGATTGAATCTTCACTCAGAACAGTGTATAATAATATAAATACTGCCGAAACAAATTACAACAACAATCTTGCAAGCCTTGAACAGAAGAAAAAGGAGCTTAGCGTTAAAAAGCTGCAGCTTTCTCTGGGTAAAATAACCCAGCTTGACTATGACAAGGCAGAGTATGAGGTTGAACAGCTTGAAAATACAATAAAGCAGAGCGTATACTCGCACTATGTGCTTGTATGCCAATATAATAATCCCGATTTATTATAAAAAATATTTCAGAGGTGGGTAAAATGGATAAACGTACAAAAATTCTTATTGCAGACGACAATCCCGAAATCAGGGAGGTGCTGGGCGTACTGCTTAAAAGTGAGGGCTATGAGGTGATAGAGGCAGTTGACGGTGAGGACGCAGTTGCAAAAACCGCAGAAAATCCCGACCTTATCATTCTTGATGTTATGATGCCCGGCAAGGACGGCTTCAGAGCCTGCGTTGATATAAGAAAAATTACCATGGCACCCATACTTTTTCTTACGGCAAAAACCGAGGATGCGGATAAAACCATGGGCTTTTCCGCAGGCGGTGATGATTACCTTGTAAAGCCGTTTTCCTACTCGGAAATTATTGCAAGGGTAAAGGCTCTTTTAAGGCGCTGCTATGTTTATCATACAACGCCTAAAACCGAGGAAAATATTATTGAGGTGGGCGGTCTTTGCGTCAATATTGATAAAAAGCTTGTTGAGCTTAATGGCAAAACGGTTTTGCTTACTGACATGGAGTATAATATTTTAAAGCTGCTTATCCTCAACAGAAAAAAGATTTTTTCCACGCAGGAAATTTATGAGGCTGTGTGGGAGAAGGACTATCTTTACGGCGACAACAATACCGTTATGGTGCATATAAGACGTCTTAGAACAAAAATTGAGGACGATGCACAAAATCCAAAATACATAAAGACGGTATGGGGAAGGGGTTATACCATTGAATAAAAAAAATCTTCCCATTAAGCTTAGTACACAGTTTACTTTTGTTTTGCTTGTGGGTATGCTTGTGGGT
>CABUWB010000412.1 GCA_902495025.1 uncultured Eubacteriales bacterium | reverse complement strand
GCGCACCCTCGGATATATCCCACAGCCAAGCCTCTGCACTTGCAAAGCAGCTGCTTAAAAATGCCGACGGAATATTTGCTCCCTCTACCGTAATATAGAAAATAAGCCCGAGCAGTGCAAGCATAACAGGCATACCCAGAACAGGGCTCATTACAATACGGTCAATTTTTCTGTCAATACAGCCTGTAATATCGCAGCCGTAGTCAACACAGCGGCGGTAAATCTCCGCCGCCATTGCTGTGTCAGCCTTAATCTGCGGACACACATCACCGCCCGAGTAAATAGCCGCTTTCAGCTCCTCCATGCCCTCGCCTATGCCTGCGCTTGTGCCTACCACCTTAACGCCAAGCTCGCTTTCAAGCCGCTTTAGATTAACTGAAATATTTTTGCGCCCTGCCTCGTCAAGCAGATTAACGCATACAAGCGCCTTATCAGAGTGAGCAATCACATCAAGCGCAAGTATAAGGTTGCGTTCAAGGCAGGTAGCGTCAAGCACGATAACAACGGTATCCGCACTGCCCGACTTTATAAAATCCACCGCATATCTCTCGTCCTCGGATATGGGATTTAAAGAATAGATACCCGGCAAATCCACAATATCAATGCTCTCACCCCTGTACACAAATCGGCCGCTCGCACTGCCCACCGTTTTGCCTGACCAGTTGCCCGTATGCTGCCGCATACCCGTAAGAGCATTAAATATGGTGCTTTTGCCCGTATTGGGATTACCTACAAGGCATACAGAGGCACTCATTGTCCCTCCTCCCTTACACGTATATAGATGTTGTCGGCGTCCTCGCTGCGCAGAGCCATAACCGCCCCCCGCACAAAATATGCCGTTGGATTGCCGCCTATACCCGTATGCAGGGGTATTACCTCGGTATTTTTTGTAAAGCCAAGCTCAATAAGTCTTTCCCTGTTTTTAAAGCCGCCCTTTATTGCAGCTATTTCACCCCTTGTGCCTATTGGAATACATGATAACGGTATTGTATCCGACATTAAAAGCACCTCCGGAAATGTCATACCTTATAATATGGCGGTATATTGACTTTGGTGCAGATAACTTTGCCATGTTTTTATCGAACAAAGTTTTTAAAATATGTGTTGTAAAATAACATAAAATCTGCTATACTATAAACAATGACTATTAAATAACTATTAAAAGAAAAAGGGTGATTTTTTATGCCAATTAAGGTATCCGATAATTTACCTGCTAAAAATATTTTAACAGACGAGGGCATATTTGTAATGGACGAGAGCAGGGCGTCCCATCAGGACATACGCCCACTGAAGGTGCTTGTTTTAAACCTTATGCCCAACAAGCAGCAGACAGAGGTGCAGCTTTTAAGGCTTATGAGCAACTCACCGCTGCAAATTGACGTTGACTTTATGCACATGGAAACACATATTTCCAAAAATACCTCAAAGGACTATCTTGCACACTTTTACAAGATATTTGACGATGTTAAGGAGCAGAGGTTTGACGGCATGATTATAACAGGCGCTCCTGTTGAGCAGATGGACTACGAGGAGGTAAACTACTGGAAGGAGCTTACCGAAATAATGGAGTGGTCAAAAACACACGTTACAAGCGTGTTCCATATATGCTGGGGCGCACAGGCAGGGCTTTACTACCACTACGGCGTGCCAAAGTATCCGCTGCCTGCCAAAATGTTCGGCGTATTTCCACACACCAAGGTATACAATCATTTTGACCTGCTGCGCAGCTTTGACGATATTTTCTACGTACCACACTCACGCCACACCGAGGTAAGACGTGAGGACGTACTCAAGGTACCCGAGCTTAACATACTTT
>CABUWB010000411.1 GCA_902495025.1 uncultured Eubacteriales bacterium | reverse complement strand
TTTTTTGAAAATTTACAATTAATCAGCATTTCCTTAATTTTGGTGAGAAAGCGGCTTGCTTATCAGTGATGAGTAGTCAATGCTGATTAATTTTTGTATAACAAACTATTAATCAGCATTTAAAATTTAATCAGCATTTTGTTTATGGGTACATCTAAGGAAACACTGATTAATTCAAGAGCAAAAATCAATTTAGCCGGCAGGCGGCAAAAAAACCAGTGGATGCTGTCGTTTTTTTCAAGAAAAAACTACAGATTGACTCTATTTTATAGTTTTTTCGTAGAAAAAAATGACTCGGAACGCCAGTTTTTTTGCAAATTTATTTTTGGCCTCATTAAATCAGTGTTTATCTAAAAATTATGATTTTGTAGATTTTATAATCTCCAAAATCACCATTTTCCGAAGTTGCCTTATATGTAATCGGATTTTATCGTATTAATAAAATTCGGAGTACATCAAAATTAATAGTTATATATTTCAAATTAATATATACCATTATAATAATATAACATATTTTAAAAATAAATGCAAGAATTCTGTATTATCTTGTGTTAAAACGACATAACAAGACAGGGGACGGTTGCCTTAAAGTTCTGCCAAGCCTTACTATCACGCACATAAGGCTCCGGGCAGATTTTGCCTGTGACATCATAGTGGCGGATAACATTGGTGATTGGTACATTGTACTTTGCCATAAGATATTTCACAACATTAACAATTTTTACCCTTGCAAAACTCATAATCACGAGTCGGTAAAAATAACTCCAAAGAAAAACTCCTCGGCTTTTTATTGCCAAGGAGCGTTAAAGTTTTTGTATGTGTTGTTATTGTGTTGCTGTCCAATTCCTGAAGTATATCCGGAAGATTATCCGGCACAACTGGGAGCTGTATTACCTTTTGATTGTTGTTGTAGCTTAAAAGCATTTTTATTGATGTCAATGTACACCTCCGCAATATAAAATCCCAATAGCAACATTTTCAGCTGATATTGGGATTAGATTTTAATATTTATCTTCACTATAAATTGGAATTTTATAGAAACAACCATTCTTTTGCCTTTTCATAATCGGATAAAAATCGTATTACAATCCCTTTTTCCTTTATTTTACTAAATTGCTTTTGCCAACGTGCATTCACGCCTACAAAAGCGATTTTTCTATACGATTTATTATTATCTAAAAAAGCTGATACAATTACTTCTACAATACGATCAGTAATAATTGTCTCATCCAAGTTAATAATCATATACGAAGAAACTGAAGGTCTTGAAAAGTTTATTATATCTTCTAAAAATTTTGTTATTACTTCATCTACGCATGAACCCATTCCATCCAAATGTTCACACCAGATTGTTCCACCATTATAATTCAATTCAAATGATTTCTTTTTTATTCCTGCTTGTATTTTATTCATAAAACCCTTTTTAACCTAAAAATTACGATTTATACTTCTACGATCAACCCTCTTGCGTCTACACTTTCAATCCGCTTGTTCATTATTGCCTTGTACTCATCCGAATTGAAGCAGCGCAGTAAATCTTCCTTTGATGGGAACGCAATAATAATCACACGCTGTGGGTTTCTGCTCGGCGACAAAGCTGTTATTTTCTCGGAACGAACAATATACTCACCGCCGTATCGTTCCACAATCGGTACAACCCTTTCGATATATTCATCGTAAGCACCGCGTCCCTTTTCTTCATCAATATATGTATCAACAACAAAATAACAACGCATACTATTTACCTCGCTCGTATTATATAGTTATAGTGTTTAAAGACCTAATTCAGGACTTATGCTATAATGTATAAGGTACTGT
>CABUWB010000410.1 GCA_902495025.1 uncultured Eubacteriales bacterium | reverse complement strand
TACAATACATTATTTTATTAAAGGGATGCCCGATAAACAGCTCACATATATGCCCGAACACCACAAGCACAATAAGCAGTCCCTTAATATTATCAACCAGATATAATCTTTTTTTATTACTCATTTAATACTTTGCGCAATTTTGCAAAGGCTGTCCCTGTCAGCAGTGCCAAGCAGTGCAAAATCTGTACCCTCGGCAAACCATATAAGCTGGTTATATCCGCCCTCAGCCTCGGCAAAATAAGCCATACTGCCCCCTAAGTTTATTTTTTCCATATAGTCAAGCTCTCCCGTACCGTCAATATCAAGGCTGCCCTGTGCAAACGTAAGCTCTCCGTCTGATGAGCTGTACTTAATTGTAAACACCTCACCGCTTAATGTGTATACGGCACTGTCGTATCCTTCAGGCAAAATAGTTGGCAGATAAACCCGTCTGTCCTTTGGGAAAGCGCTGTAATCATAGCTTACCGCTGCCGCCTCAAGGTTCACTGCTTTACTGTCTGCACCTGTATAGCCCATATATGCAGTAAAAAATGCAATAATAAGCAGCGCACACACGCAGGCAGGTATAAAGCCGACCATGGATTTATTTACGCCTTTAATTTTATCATAAAGCCGCTCTTTGTCAATATCGGCATTGTCATATTTTTCCCTTATAGCCCTGCCCCTTGCGTCTGCATATTCCGAAAGCATTGCTTTTAATTTTTTCTCACCTTTCATAATCGGCTCACCTCCCTTTCTCCTTTAATATCTGTGCCAGCTTATCCTTTGCACGCTTGATGCGCTGACCTGCCGCACTCTGCTTAATTGCAAACAGCCCTGCTATCTCCCGTTGAGAAAAGCCATATACATATTTAAGCAGCAGTAAATCCCGTTCCTCATCACTTAGTGCAGACATAGCCTCGTAAAGCTCACTGTTGTCGCTGTCAGGCTGTGCCGCAAACCTCTCCGTCTGTCCGTATGGCTGTTGAAAATGCTTGCGCTTATTGTAAATATTGATTGCTATGCGCTTTGTAATTGTGTACACAATATTTATATTTCTGTCCGTAACGCCGTCCTCCAGCCTGTCAGTGTGCCGCATAAGCCGCATAAAAGCCTCCTGCACAGCGTCCTCTGCAAGCTGCCTGTCGTACAGTATCTCGTAAGCGCAGCTGTACATAATGGATACATAAGCGTTATAAATATCATCAAAATCATCATTTCTGCCAAAACCGAAAATATGCACAGCCTCACCTCATTTCCTTTTATTTAGTACACCGCAGCAGCAGCGGTTTTATTACACAGCGTCAAAAAAAGACCGCCGAAAAATTTTCAGACGGTCTTAAAAGTCAGTTTTTTATTTAATTACGCAGTTTTTAACATTTGTCTGCTTAATGCACTCATCACCTGTGCGGTTGTTTTTATTGATACAGTTGTTGAAGATAATATCCTCGCTGTTTTCAACCTCAAAGGCAGGGCCGTCAGCACCCACAATGGTAACATTGCTGAAGCTGATACCTCTTGTATTGCTTGCAAAAAAGCCCTTCTGTGCCATATCCTCAATACCTGCAAGCATGGCTGGCTTACCAGGTGTTGGGTTATCTGACATGGAGATATAAATATTCTCAAAGGTACAGTCCTCAACAAACTGCTCTGCAAGACCGTAGAAGTAGCCTGCTGCCGCATTAACCTCCTTACAGGTCATATTGGCAAAGTGCAGACGTCTGAATGCAGGAGTTTCCTCTGTAATTGGGTAAGGGTTTTTATCCCACACATATTTGTCGTTGCCCCTTGGACCACAGAAATAGTAGAGGTTAGCAATAAACGGACAAAGCACGTTT
>CABUWB010000409.1 GCA_902495025.1 uncultured Eubacteriales bacterium | reverse complement strand
CTGGGGCTAAGGTGCAACAGGGGCGTAAGTGAAAATGCGTTTTACAAAGCCTTTGGCACAGATATTGATACCGTATACGGCATGCAGCTCAAAAAGCTTGCCGCTGACGGACTTATTGTAAGGGAAAACGGCAGAATATATCTCACCGACAGGGGCTTTGACATAGCAAATATGGTTTTTGTTGAATTTATGCAGTAAAAAGTTTTGCAATTATCGTATACTTGCTGTATAATGTAATTTATAAAACACAAATAAGGAGGTAAATTTTTTATGAAAGATTTAAAGGGCACAAAGACAGAGGCTAACCTGATGACTGCTTTTGCAGGTGAGTCGCAGGCAACAAACAAGTACACCTACTACGCATCAAAGGCTAAAAAGGACGGCTATGTGCAGATTTCCAAAATTTTTGAGGAAACCGCCGCAAACGAGCGTGAGCACGCAAAAATCTGGTTCAAGCTGCTTGAGGGTATCGGCACTACCGCAGAAAACCTTTTACACGCAGCAGAGGGCGAAAACTACGAGTGGACAGATATGTATGCCGCCTTTGCAAAAGAGGCAAGGGAGGAAGGCTTTGACGATATAGCAAAGCTCTTTGACGGTGTTGCCGCTGTTGAAAAGACCCATGAGGAAAGATATAAAAAGCTGCTTGAAAATGTAAAGGGCGGCCTTGTATTTTCAAGGGACGGCGATATGATGTGGGAATGCTCAAACTGCGGTCATATACATATCGGAAAGCAGGCTCCAGAGGTTTGTCCTGTTTGTGACCACCCTAAGGCATATTTTAAGCTCAGGGCTGAAAATTATTAATTATAATATTTTATCCCCCGTTTTAACTACGGGGGATTTTTTTGCACCAAAACAGGCTTAAAAGCATAAGAGCAAATATAATAATTGTACCCACACCGCCAAAATAAACGCTGTCCGACACATTTATAAGCTCATGCAGGGTTATGCCGCCAACAGGGATAACCGCAAGCAGGGCAAGCACAATACCCGTAATTCCCTCGCCTGCAATAAGTCCGGAGCAATACAGCACACCGCTGCTTACTCCCTCCTTTGAGGTTTTTGTCTTTTCAAATACAGCTCTTATTATGCCGCCTGTCATAATGCCCGTACTAAGTGAAAACGGAAGATAAAGACCTATGCACAGCGGCAGAACAGGTATACCCAGAAACTCCGCCGCAACGGCAATAAAAGCACCTACCGTAACAAGCACCCATGGCAGGGAGCCGCCCATTGCGCCCTCAACCACAAGCTTCATAAGCGTTGCCTGTGGTGCAGGCAGCTCGGCAGAGCCATAGCCCCACGCCTTATTGAGTAAATAAAGCACCATTCCTATTACAAGTGCTGATGCCGTAACACCTATAAGCTCACCTATCTGCTGGCGCTTTGGAGTTGCGCCTAAAATATAACCCGTTTTCAAATCCTGCGAGGTATCGCCTGCAACAGAGGCAATAATACAGATAACCGAGCCTATTGCAATTGCGCCTGTCATACCCTCATAGGCTGTTGTACCTGTCAGCTTTAATATAAGAGTTGCAATGAGCAGGGTGGCTATTGTCATGCCCGAAACAGGATTGTTGGAGCTGCCCACAAGTCCCACAAGCCTTGATGATACCGCCGTAAAGAAAAAGCCGAAAAGCACTATAATAACAGCGCCCAGCAGTGTTACAGGTATTGAGGGCGAGAGCCATATAACAAGCATAAGCGCAAGCGTAAGCAGCAGTATAAATTTATACGAAAGGTCGCTGTTATCACTCTCCCTGTCATAGCCATTAACGGTTTTAACAAAGGTGGACACTATAAGCGGCAGCGACTTT
>CABUWB010000408.1 GCA_902495025.1 uncultured Eubacteriales bacterium | reverse complement strand
GTAGTTAAGTTTTCAACCGCCTTTGGTGCATACTCTGGGAAGAACCATACCTTAATATCACCCTTATTAGTGTGTATGGTTGCTATTGTATCACCTGGCTTTACACCCTCAAGCTGAGGGAATACGGTTGCAGGCTGCATGAGCTTGTCAAGCTTTGCCTGTGTCTGTGGGTCAAGCGTGGTTGACTCCGTTTCAGCCTCGGCAGTTACCTCTGTTGTTGTTTCACTTTCGCTGCCTGTGCTGTTTTTGCCGCAGCCTGTAAATGATGCCGCCATAAAAGCAGCAGCTAAAATTAATGCTAATCTCTTTTTCATAGTGTTATCCTTCCTCATTAAAATATAAATTTATGTTACCACAAACAACACTTTTTAACAAGTGTTATTTCCACTTTGGCAATAAATCACTCTCCTGCATTGCCTTTATTGTAACCAGAATTACAGGGCCTATTATAAAGCCGAATATGCCGAAAATTTTAAGACCGATAAAAATTGACATAAGCGTTGCAATGGGGTGCAGACCGATATGGTCGCCAAGTATTCTGGGCTCTAATATCTGCCTTGTGATAATAACAATTATATCAATTATTGCAATACCCACAGCCATTCTGTAATTGCCCACAATAAGGGAGTACACACACCATGGCCATAATATTGCACCGCTGCCGAATACTGGCAGAGCGTCAACCACACTTATAAGTATACCAAGCAGCAGAGCATAGGGCGAGCCTAAAATCATAAGTCCCACCACGCATATAGCCGCAACAATACACATAAGCGTACATTCTGCCTTGATATAACCGCCTATTGCGTTAAGCACACCTTTTTTTGCAACACGCATATTTCTGCGTACCGATGCAGGCAGCTGCCTTATAATAAATCTGTCAACCTTTTTTCTGTCATTAAGCAGGAAAAACGAGCAAATTAAGCCTAGTAATGTAACAAAAAGCGTATTGGGCAGAAATTTCACAGCCTCAACAGAGCCTGCCTTTACACCCGTACCGAGCATACCTGTTACAGCGCCAAGTGCCGTTTCAAAGAGCTTATCGGAGTTTTCCTTAAAGCTGTCGGGCAGAATATCAAGGTAATTCATTATATTATCCTGCATTGAGCGCATTGTCTGTACGATACTGTTAATAAGCTCGGGCGAGTTTTCCATAAAAGCCTTTGCCTCTGACATAATTTTGGACACAATGCTTGTGCCTAACGACGATATTACAAATATCATAAACGCTATGGATACCACCGAGGCAAGCGGACGTGGAAAGCGCAGCCGCCTGTGCAGAAGATTTGCCATTGGTGAAAGAATAAGGCATATAATATAGCCCATAATAAGCGGCGCAAAATAGCCCGACAGGTATTTTACAAATATATACAGAAAAATAACAATCAGTGAAAAATGCACTACCTTGTCAATATCCTCTTTATTTTTCAGATAAAATTCCTTCAAAGCCTTTCATCTCCCCACCAAATAATATTTACAACATATAGAGTAAAACAATTATATAGTTTTGTCAATATCTTATTAGTTAAGAAAAAGTTAAGGCTTGTTTTTGCAAAAAAGGCTGTTGCCTTTAAATAGATGTTGTTTAAGGGATAAATTAATGTATAGCCGAGAAACATCAACAACCTAACATTCGTAGGGGCGGCAACCTGCCGCCCGTTAGCAATGATAATATGCTAAAATTAGGGCGGATATGGAATCCGCCCCTACGTAACCAATAATAGCATTGTTGCATTGCATACAAATTAAATGTTGGCGCATTTGAATAATTTGCGTATAAGACAAATTTGAAAAAAATCAATTGTCGTTGTAATTAACCTG
>CABUWB010000407.1 GCA_902495025.1 uncultured Eubacteriales bacterium | reverse complement strand
CTGCAATAGGGCTTTTAATGTTTTTCAGCTCTCTTGCAATTAAAAAGGGCTTTACAACGCTGCTGCTTGCGCATGTAATGTTTTGTATTCCATTTGTTATTTTAAGCGTTATGCCAAAGCTGCGCTCGCTTGACCCCAATATACTGGACGCTGCGCTTGACCTTGGCTGTACACCAGTACAGGCGCTTATCAAGGTTATAGTGCCGCAGATTACCTCGGGCATTATGGCAGGTGCGCTTATAGCCTTTACAATGAGCTTTGACGATTTCGTTATATCCTACTTTGTAACAGGCAACGGCGTAAACAATATTTCAATTATGATTTATACTATGGCAAAAAGGGTAAACCCTACAATCAATGCGGTTTCCACCCTTATAATTGCGGTAATTACCGTAGGCCTTATAATTGCGAATATCGCACCTATTATAAAGGAAAAAGGAACAAGGAGGATTTCAAAATGAAAAGATTAATTGCTTTGGTACTTGGCTGTACACTTCTGCTTACAGGCTGCGGCTCTGCAGCAGGCGGCAAAAGTGCATCAGCAGACGGTGAAAAGGGTGAGTACGGCAACGGTGTGCTTAAATTTTACAACTGGGGCGAGTACATCGGTGAGGACGTAATATCAAACTTTGAAAAGGAGTACGGTGTTGACGTAATATCCGAATACTTTGACTCAAACGAGGCTATGTATACCAAGCTTCAGGCAGGCGATGTATATGACGTGCTTGTGCCATCTGACTATATGATTGAAAGGCTTATGAACGAGGATATGCTCCAGCCTATTGATAAGAGCGTTGTTACCAACCTTGACAAGCTGACAGAGGGCGTTACCAACCTCGATTATGACCCCGACAATACCTATTCGGTGCCTTATTTCTGGGGTAATGTTGGTCTTGTATACAACAAGAACAATGTATCCAAGGAGGAAATTGAAAAAGAGGGCTATAACATACTTAAAAATGAAAAGTACAAGGGCAGCATTTATATTTACGACTCCGAGAGAGATGCGTTTATGGTTGCTTTAAAGGCTCTTGGCTATTCAATGAATACCGAAAATGAGCAGGAGATTGACGAGGCTTACAAGTGGCTGCAGGAGGTAAACGCAACAATGGAGCCTTCCTACGTGACAGATGAAGTTATTGACTCCATGATTAACGGCAACAAGGATATTGCAGTTGTTTACAGCGGTGATGCGGCTTACATTCTCTCTGAAAATGAGGATATGGGCTTTATTGCACCAAACGAGGGTACTAACCTCTGGAGCGATGCTATGGTTATCCCTAAAAATGCGGAAAATCCTGAGCTTGCAAACGTATTTATAAATTATATTCTGGAGTACGACCCATCATACTCAAACTCTGAGGCTGTCGGCTATGCGTCCTCAAATGACGAGGTGCTTAACGATATGTCCTCTGACGGCGGCGACTACTTTGAAAATGAGGCTTATCTGCCAAGAACAGGCTACGAAAAGGACGAAATTTTCCATGATAACGAGGTTTTAAGGACTAAGCTTTCCGAGCTGTGGTCAAAGGTTAAGGCTGAGTAATATTTACTATGATATAAAGACACAATGTCGTGTTATACTGCGGCATTGTGTCTTTTTTATATTATTTTATATCAGGGAGGAATGGTACTAAATGGCAGCTGGTCTGCCGAAAAACTGCTATGAGAATAAAGAAACTGTAAAATCTATAATCTGAAAGCAGAAAAGAGGTAATATTTATGAAGTTACTTGTAATTGGTGTAGGCGGTGTAGGACAGTCAGTGGCAATGCTTATAAAGCGTTCCGAGAATCATGGCTCAACATGGCTTGAAAAAATGG
>CABUWB010000406.1 GCA_902495025.1 uncultured Eubacteriales bacterium | reverse complement strand
GCGTATACAGCAATAATATCGGCAGGAGTAGTATCCTTTGAACCAAGACCGAAACGACCGCCAACGATAACAGGTGTTCTGTCTGAGTTGTAGAATGCGTTTACAACATCCTGGTAAAGAGGCTCGCCCTGTGAACCAGGCTCCTTTGTTCTGTCAAGAACAGCAATCTTTGTAGCAGTTGCAGGAATAGCCTCAAGGAACTTCTCAACAACGAAAGGTCTGTAAAGGTGAACATTTACAAGACCAACCTTCTCGCCCTTAGCAGCAAGGTAGTCGATAGTACCGGAGATAGTATCGCAGATAGAGCCCATAGCTACGATAACCTTCTCAGCGTCTGGTGCACCGTAGTAGTTGAAGAGCTTGTAATCTCTGCCAGTAAGCTTGCTGATTTCGCCCATATATTCCTCAACAACAGCAGGAACTGCGTCATAGAATGGGTTACAAGCCTCACGAGCCTGGAAGAAGATATCTGGGTTCTGAGCAGTACCTCTTGTACATGGGTGCTCTGGGTTGAGAGCGTGCTCCTTAAATGCCTTAACAGCATCCATATCTACAAGCTTAGCTAAATCATCATAGTCAAGAACTTCAATCTTCTGAATTTCGTGAGATGTACGGAAACCATCAAAGAAGTGCATAAATGGCACCTTTGACTTGATAGTTGAAAGGTGAGCAACAGCACCTAAATCCATAACCTCCTGTACGGAAGAAGAAGCGAGCATAGCAAAACCTGTCTGACGGCATGCCATTACATCTGAATGATCACCAAAGATGTTAAGTGCGTGGCTTGCTACACAACGAGCACTTACGTGAAGTACACATGGAAGAAGCTCACCTGCAATCTTATACAGGTTAGGAATCATAAGAAGTAAGCCCTGTGATGCTGTGTAGGTAGTTGTTAAAGCACCTGCAGCAAGTGAGCCATGTACTGTACCTGCAGCACCTGCCTCAGACTCCATCTCAACAACTCTTACAGTCTGACCGAAAATGTTCTTTTTACCTTTAGCTGCCCACTCGTCTACGTGCTCAGCCATTGGTGAGGATGGTGTAATAGGGTAAATACCGGCAACTTCAGTAAAAGCATAGGACACTTCTGCAGCAGCCTGGTTACCATCCATAGTTTTCATAACCTTTGACATTTCATAATCCTCCTTGTCAAAATTATAATTTAACGGTTTGCTACCGTAAAAATAAATATAATGCCGACTTGTCCCACACTGCACTGTATTGCAGAGCGCGGAACGGCACAAAACGGATACAAATATCCTATTTTGTGTATTAGCAAAATATTTTATACTTTATTATAACAACTTTTTTCAAAATAGTAAATAACATTTTTCCAATAAATTAAAAAAATATTGTTAAAATTTTTTAAATGTATGGTTTATTTTGTATTTTTGGTTTATAATGTAACCTGTAGCAATTAAAAATAATATTGGTGATAATATGTACAAAAATAACAGCGAACTTATTTATACAAGGCTTAACGATATGTTTGCCTCGCCCTTTAAGGCACAGTATAATTTAATGGAAGAAAAACATAAAAAAATTATGGCGGAATATGCCGTTCAGCTTTACAGAAGGTGGTATTATTCGTCCATTGTTTCAAATACAATGCTTACGCCTGCAAACTTTGTTTCGCATATAGACGGCGAGTTGTTTGTCCCCTTTGCCCTTGGTGAGGTTACACTGACCTCAGGTCTTGGTGCGGACTTTATTTCCTGTGGTATTAAAAAACATTATATATATGAAGATTTACATTTTATTGCATCTGTGGCGGGCGGCGGTATCAGGCTTGAAAAGGACGGCTCGGTGGAAAAAGCGGTGCTGCAAAGCCTGTG
>CABUWB010000405.1 GCA_902495025.1 uncultured Eubacteriales bacterium | reverse complement strand
CTGTCTGTCAGGTCAAGCGCACCCACGCCGCACCTTGCAAGCGCCTCGGCAACATAGCCGCCAACGCCGCCTATGCCAAATACCGCAACCCTTGCATTTTTTAATTTATCAAGGGCGCTGCTGCCCAAAATAAGCTCCGTTCTTTTAAATCTCTCCATATTTCCTCCGAAAATTGTGTTTTACTTGATTATAGTACCGTCATTATTATAAGTCAATCTGTTAATTTTAAAAGCATTATGGTATAATGGGTATGAGGTGATTAAAATGAAATGGTCGGTTTTGCTTTCACCGCAGAGAGCAAGGGGCGCACACAGAGTAAACCCCGACGATTTGCGCAGTGAATTTCAAAAGGATTATCACAGGATTATAGGCAGTGCGTCATTCAGGCGCTTACAGGATAAAACACAGGTATTTCCGCTTGATAAAAGTGATTTTATACGTACAAGGCTTACACATTCACTGGAGGTTTCCTCCTTTGCCAAGTCCCTCGGTCAGACGATATTTGAGGGCATTATGCGCAGAGGTATTGACAGCGAGGTTACTGCAAGGGTTAAGGAGGATATTTGCAGTATACTTGAGTGTGCTGGGCTTATACACGATATAGGCAATCCGCCGTTCGGGCATTTCGGTGAGGATGCAATAAGGGCGTGGTTTAAGGACAGGCTGCCTCTTATCAGCTTTAACGGCAAGGCGGTAACGGATATTTTAAATGAGCAGATGCTTAATGATTTTTACTGCTTTGAAGGCAACGCACAGGCGCTGAGGCTTTTAAGCAAGCTGCATTACCTTGTTGACGCAAACGGTATGAATTTGACCTTTGCACTGTTAAACACAATTATCAAGTATCCCGTACCGTCAACAGGCATTAATAAAAAAAGCGGTGATATTAAGGATAAAAAAATGGGATATTTTTATGCCGAGCAGGAGCTTTTTGAGCGTATTACACAGGCAACGGGGGCAGTGGACTGCCGCTATCCGCTTACATACATCCTGGAGGCTGCCGACGATATAGCCTATAAAACTGCCGATATTGAGGACGCCTGCAAAAAGGGCATAATAGGACTTGCCACGCTTTTTGAGGAGCTTAAAAGCAGCCGCTACACCGATATGTGTAAAACCGATGAGGACAGGAGCTTTTATCTTGAAACGGTCGACAGGCTTAACCATTATTATGACAGGGCAAAAAAGGACGGCATAAGCTCACCAGGGGCAAATGCCATACAGAATTGGGTTGTATATGTACAGCTTCTGCTGCTTAACAGTGCCGCCGAAAGCTTTATTGAAAACTATGCTGACATTATGGACGGCAGCTTTAAGGACGAGCTTTTAAAGGACACGCCCGTTTATCCGCTTGCCTATGCTTTAAGTGATATTGCATACAGGCTTGTATTTTTATCAAAGCCTATACAAAAGCTGGAAATCGGCGAGGGTACAATGCTTGATTTTCTTATGGATAAATTTGTGCCTGCGGCTGTGGAGTATGACACCGAAACGGCTGACAGGGGCATAAACAGTAAGCTTATGGCTATGGTTTCGGAAAATTATAAGTATATATACAGCGTTTACTCAAAGGATAAAAGTGATGATGTTAAGCTGTATTTAAGACTTATGCTTGTTACCGATTTTATTTGCGGTATGACCGATAGCTATGCCAGAAATTTGTATCTGGAGCTTACGGGCAGGGGGTAAATAAGAATTTAAATAAGAATTTAACAGAGTAATATGAACAACCTAACATTCAAATCAATAACGTATGGATTTACCGTAGGGGCGGCAACCTGCCGCCCGTCAACCATTGTGGTTTGTTCTACATTCGGGCGGATATGGAATCCGCCCCTACAAGT
>CABUWB010000404.1 GCA_902495025.1 uncultured Eubacteriales bacterium | reverse complement strand
TGAATTGCATACTCGTCCTCGGTTTTTGTCCTGTCGGTGATGACACGAGCCATAAAAACGATATTTCCGTTTTCAATACCGCCTATTACGACATTTGTGTTTCCTATATCAATAGCAAGTAACATTAATTAACCTCTTCTTCTCTTATATACAAGCAGTGCCTTGCCTATACCTACGGTAAGTACACCTGCGCAGATTGCCTCTGGCACGCCGTTGCCGATTACTATGGCAAGTATTGCCGCAAGCACCTCGTTTGCAGATTTGTTGATAGCCTCCGCATAAGGCTGTGCAAAAAATACGTAAGCACCGCCCATTACAAGCACCGTATTAGTAAGTGAGCCGAGTACGCCCGCAAGTGCAAGTGCCACAGTTTCGTTATGAAGCAGCTTAAATGCAGCCCTGAATACCGCAAAGGCAACAATGCCTATAAGTATACGTGGTACAAAGCAGATAACAAGGCTCCAAAAATTACCGCCCGGATAAAGCGGTGTAAACAGAAAGCTTGTTATGTTTGGTTTGAAAAACGACGCATTTAAAAAGCTGGTTAAGCCAAATACAAAGCCGAGAAATCCGCCTTTTTTCCACCCCATTACTACGCCCGCAAGTATAACGGGTATGTGAATGGTTGTTGCATTTACCGCACCTAAGGGAATGTAGCCAAGCGGTGTGTAGGCAAGTATAATTATAATTGCCGTAAACAGTGCTGCTTCCACCAGGTCAACAGTTTTAAATCTGCCTGTAGTTGTCATATTAAATTTTCCTCCTTGCTGCTGTTCCCTCTTATAAGAGATACAACGCTTTTTATTTTTGTACAAAGAAAATTATATAACCCTTTGGGGAAAATTGCAAGTATATTTTACATTATGTTCCTGCCGCATAAACCTTAATCAATTTGTAAGAGTTTGTAAGTGTTTTTATTAATAAACGTGTGATATTATATAACTGTAAAGAGAAGAGAAAGGGGAAACACTATGGATTATACAGTTGAAAATATAAACACACTTATTTCATCAATTAACAACAATACAAACACAATGAAGGATATGCTTTGTCAGCTCAGGAACAACTGCTCATATCTTAACTATACACTTGCCGAATGTGCAAGCAAGCACACAAGGCTTACCAATGAGCAGATTAATGCTTACCAGAGCTACATAAACGAGTATGAAAAAATCAAAAAGCATATAGAAAGCTCAAAGGAGCTGGTGGTGATACACGCACCTGTAAAGCTTTTAAGCGACATTACCTCGATTATAGGCTTTTGTTCAAGGCTTTTGGATATTCACCACAGACAGCTTGAAATAATTGACAGGCTTTGCTCAATTCTGCAAAAGTCTAATGATGTCATCAGGCTGATTGCATAAGACAGTTTTCCTTTTTTTGGTTAAAATACACTCCCCCTGCAGCATTAACAGTTTTCATGGTGCTGCTCTATGCGGGGAGAAATCCCTCCTTAGGCTGCACATTTCTCCCCTGTGCAGCCTTTTTCTTGCGCTTAATAGCAGCGTCAATTTCAGCATCGGTATAGACAGGCTGGTTATAATTTATAAATTTATTGGCAGACTGCTTTATACCAAGCATAGCTTTTTCACGCTGTTTATAAAGCTCCCATGTGGTGGTGCCGTCCTCACCAAGGCGTTTAAGTATGCCGATACAGTAATTAAATGCTTTGCCATTTTCCCTGCAATAGCGCAGGGTATCAGCTATAATTCTATAATCAAGCGTTTGTGAAAACTGCGTAAGCATACGCTCGTCGTTATCGTTAATACGACCGTAGTTTTTTTCATACGCCGACAAAACCGTATTTAAACCGACCGAGCCGCAAGGCTCACCCTGTGAGCCGTCATTGGTGATTTGGTTTG
>CABUWB010000403.1 GCA_902495025.1 uncultured Eubacteriales bacterium | reverse complement strand
GCCTTAACGGAGACTTAGGCGTAGGAAAAACCGTATTTACTAAGGGATTTGCCTTAGGGCTTGGCATAACCGAGCATATTACAAGCCCCACATTTACAATTATAAATGTGTATGAGGGCAGACTTAACTTTTATCATTTTGACGTATACCGTATTGATGACCCCGACGAGCTTTACGAGCTTGGCTATGAGGAATATTTTTTCGGGGACGGTGTATGCCTTATTGAATGGGCGGAGCTTGTAAGTGAGCTGCTGCCTGATGATGTTATAAACATTAATATTACAAAGAACCTTGAAAAGGGACTTGATTACAGAAAAATAGAGGTGTTATAAATGAAAATACTCTCGCTTGATACAACGGGGCTTGTTGCCTCCTGTGCTGTGGTTGATGAAGAAAAAACCATTGCCGAATATACAACCAATTACAAAAAAACTCATTCGCAGACGCTTATGCCAATGATAGAGGAAATGTGTAAAATAATTGAGCTGGATTTGGCAGAGATTGATTATATTGCCTGTGCCTGTGGCCCCGGCTCGTTTACGGGTCTTAGGATAGGTGCTGCAACGGCAAAGGGTCTTGCGCATGGGCTTAATAAAAAAATTATTCCCATACCTACTCTTGACGCTCTTGCATATAATATAACAGGCAGCAGTGTGCCTGTTGTGCCTATAATGGATGCAAGGCGTAATCAGGTTTATTCTGCCGTATATGATACCTTACAGGGCTTAAAGCCTGTAAGTGAATATATGGCATGCGATATTAACGAGCTGCTCGGATATGTTAATAAAATAAGTGATAAAGCCGTATTTTTAGGTGACGGCGTACCAGTATTCAGGGACAGGATAAAGGAGTTTAACAGCGGCTTTGCCTTTGCACCTGTAAGCTGCAATATGCAGAGGGCTGCCTGTGTGGGTGCGCTTGCACTTGAAAGAGTGGATAAGGCAGTAGGCTGTGATGATTTTGAAATTATATATTTAAGAAAATCGCAGGCAGAGCGTGAAAGAGAGGAAAAACTGAATACGTTATGATTGAAGTAGTTGAAATGACGGCAGAGCATCTTGACAGAATACTTGCAATTGGGGAGAGCTGTTTTGCAATTCCATGGTCAAAAAAATCCATGGAGGGTGAGCTGGACAGGGTGTCAAGAGGGCTTGCTTATTACTATGTAGGTATTGTTGACGGCGAGGTTGCAGGCTACGGCGGTATGTGGCACGTTGTTACCGAGGGACATATTACCAACATAGCTGTTGATGAAAAATACAGAAGAATGGGCGTTGCAGACGCAATTGTTGAAAAAATGCTTGAAACTGCCGATGAAAAGGAAATGCTTGGTGTTACGCTGGAGGTGCGTGTAAGCAACAGCGCAGCTATAGAGCTTTATAAAAAGCATGGCTTTGGCATGGAGGGCATAAGAAAGGAATATTATGATGATAACAGGGAGGACGCATATATTATGTGGAAATATCTTATCCCTGTTGAGTGTATTACATAAAGAGAGGTGTTGTATATGATTAAGGAGCTTGATTATAAGGAGCTGAAATGCTTTTGTCCATCGGATATTGCCAATATTAATATCGATAAAATAGATATAAATGAAATCATAGGTCAGAACGAGGGCGCAGAGGCACTTAAATTCGGGCTTATGGTTAAGGCAAAGGGCTACAACATCTATGTTTCGGGTCTGCCGGGCAGCGGCAAAACCACCTTTGCGGAGAGGTTTGCACGCAGGCAGGCGGCAAATGAGCCTGTTCCGCCCGACCTCTGCTATGTGTATAATTTTACCCAGCCAAACGAGCCTAAGCTAATCAGCTTTAAGGCAGGCAGGGGCAGCGAGTTTAAGACTGATATGGAGGAGCTTATTGC
>CABUWB010000402.1 GCA_902495025.1 uncultured Eubacteriales bacterium | reverse complement strand
TTTACACAGTCAAGTGCCTGCTGAATATCCTCAATAATATCATCAGCATTTTCAATACCAACCGACATTCTGATAAGGTCAGGTGATACGCCGCACTCAACAAGCTGCTCATCTGTAAGCTGTCTGTGTGTTGATGATGCAGGGTGAAGTACGCTTGTACGTGCGTCGGCAACGTGGCATACAATTGCTGCCAGCTTTAAGCTGTCCATAAATTTAACAGCAGCCTCCTTGCCGCCTGCAACACCAAAGGAGATTACACCGCTGCAGCCGAGAGGGAGATATTTTTCCGCAAGGCTGTGGTACTTGCTTGATTCAAGACCAGGATAATTTACCCATGAAATTTTTGGATTGCTTTCAAGATACTTTGCAACCTTCAGTGCATTTGCACAGTGGCGCTCCATTCTTAAATGTAGTGTTTCAAGACCTAAGTTAAGTAAAAATGCGTTCTGTGGTGCAGGGGTTGAGCCTAAATCTCTCATCATCTGTACCCTTGCCTTTGTGATAAATGCCGCATTTCCAAAATTCTTTGTATAAACTACGCCGTGGTAGGAGTCGTCAGGCTCAGTAAACTCAGGGAACTTGCCGCTTGTCCAGTCAAACTTGCCGCTGTCCACAATTACGCCGCCAAGTGCTGCTGCGTGTCCGTCCATATACTTTGATGTGGAGTGAACAATAATATCTGCACCGAACTCGAATGGTCTGCAAAGGAATGGCGTAGGGAAGGTATTGTCAATAATAAGCGGAATATTGTTGCTGTGTGCAAGGTCGGCAAACTTTTCAATATCAAGTACATCAAGCGACGGATTTGAAAGTACCTCGCCGAAAACGGCCTTTGTATTAGGCTTGATGTATTTCTGTAATTCTTCCTTTGGCAGTGTAGCATCAACAAAAATACACTCAATGCCGAGCTTTTTAAGTGTAACACCAAACAGGTTAAAGGTACCGCCGTAAATGGTAGAAGCACTTATAATGCTGTCGCCCGAGCGGCAGATATTAAGTATTGCAATAAGGCTTGCTGCCTGACCAGATGATGTAAGCATAGCACCAACGCCACCCTCAAGGTCAGCAATTTTAGCCTCAACATAGCCTACGGTAGGGTTGCCAAGGCGTGTGTAGAAATAGCCGTTTTCCTTTAAATCAAAAAGGTCGCCCATTGTCTGGGTGGACTCATATTTATATGTAGTACTCTGTACAATAGGTATTACTCTTGGCTCGCCGTTAGCGGGGCTGTAGCCTGACTGTATACATTTGGTTTCAATTTTCATTGTTCTGCCTCCTAAATGGTATATATTCTATGGGAATTATATCACAAATTTTCTTTAGTGTAAAGCTGTTTGCATACATCAGCCATGGTATTAATTCCCTCTGTAATTTCCTCATCACTTACATTGGCATAGCTTATCCTTATATGCCGCTTAACCTCATCATCGTTTGTTGTAAACAGGCTGCCCGGCATAATAAGTACGCCACATTTTGACAGTGCGCTGTACAGCTCATCAGCCGATACGGCATTACTTTTAAGCCGCAGCCACAGCGTAAGCCCTCCGTCGGTTTTATTATACGTAAAATATGGTGATAGCTTTTCATCTATAAGAGAGGTTATAAGGCTGTACTTTGCCTTGAAAATGGAGCACATTCTGTCAATATGTGCATAATGTCCGCCGCTGTTTAAGTACAGCTCAAAGGCACGCTGTATAAAGCCCGAGGTGGAAATGTCGGTTGAATATTTGGCAGATGCAACTGCCTGTGAAATTGCCTTTGGCAGCACCATATAACCTATTCTAAGACCAGGCATAAGTATTTTTGAAAAGCTCTTTATATAAATTACCCTGTTGCGGTAGTCAAGCGCTTTAAGCGGTACGCTCTGCTCGCTGGTA
>CABUWB010000401.1 GCA_902495025.1 uncultured Eubacteriales bacterium | reverse complement strand
TGCCAAAATAGCCATTATTGAGCACGCAAAGGCGGCAGGCGTGCCCGTTATAAGCTCAATGGGCGCAGGCAACAAGCTGCACCCCGAACTGTTTGAGCTTGCGGATATTTCACAAACCAGCGTATGCCCGCTTGCAAAGGTAATGAGGGGCGAGCTTAAAAAGAGGGACATTACGGACGTTAAGGTGGTATACTCCAAGGAAAAGGCAATAAAGCCCTCACAGACCATATCCGACGGCGGCAAAAGGCAGATACCTGGCAGTATTGCCTTTGTACCCTCTGCGGCAGGGCTGATAATTGCAGGCGAGGTAGTAAGGCATATTTCGGGTGTGGACAACCTGTAAAAAATCTTTTTTTAAAAAACTTTTTTGGGACTTGCAATATTTTGATTTTATCTCATAGTATATACAGACAATCAAATTATTGGAGGTAACTACTCTATGAACTGTGGTAACAACAATTTTATCTGGATTATCTTAATTCTCCTTTTCTGCTGCAACGGAAACGGCTTTAACGGCATTTTCGGCGGCTGTGGAAATGACAATTGCAGCTGGATTATTATTTTAATTATCCTTTTCTGCTGCTGCGGCAACGGTTTCAACCTTTGCGATAATAAGTGCTGATAATTCAGACCTTGTTGGGGGACGCCTTCGGGCGTTCCTTTTTTATTAGGGAAACTCTGATTAATTCACTAAAACAGGTTTGAGATTAAATTTTTCAGACCGACGAAAGCTACCGCAGGCGTAGCAAAAAAGCTACGTCAAGGGAGCTTGCGGAAAGTATGGAAAATTTAAGCCAAAGCTGTAAAGGATTAATTAATCAGAGGTTCCTTAGGTTTTTTGCTATACCTGTTATACGTATAAAAGTATATATTTTATGTCTGTTTTTTCTTGCAGCAGGGCAAAAAAAGTTGTATTATTATGTAAAAACATAAAACCATACATTTTAATAGGAAGAAATTTTGCGGAGGTGAGCTTGAATTGAACGCACAACAGATTACGGCAATAGTTATTTTTATCTTTACCATGACAGCCATTATGACCGAAAAGATACACAGGGCACTTGCATCGGTTGCAGGCGCAACACTGCTGCTTGTATTCCATATACTTGATGTGGAGAGCTTTGCCTCCTATATAGATTACAATACGGTAGGCATACTTATTGGTATGATGCTCTTTGTATCCGTAATTAAAGCCTCGGGTATGTTTGAATACATAGCAATAAAGGCGGCAAAAATATCCGGCGGCAAACCATGGCTGATTATGATAATGTTTTTTTTAATTACCGCTGTGCTTTCGGCATTTCTCGATAACGTAACAACGGTACTGCTTGTAGGTCCCATGACAATAGCCGTTACTGAAATACTGGGTGTAAGCCCCGTACCCTACCTTATTACACAGATACTTGCCTCCAACATAGGCGGTACGGCAACCTTAGTCGGCGACCCTCCCAACATTATGATTGGCTCGGCAGCAGGTATTAGCTTTAACGACTTTCTCATAAATACGGGCACTCCCTCGGTATTCATTGCTGCTGTTACACTGCTGATTTTTTACTTTATTTACGGCAGAAAACTACAGGTTGCCGAAGAGCGTATGAAGGCTGTTGACCTGCTTGATGAAAAAAAGGCTATCAAAAACAAAAGGCTTATGAAAATAAGCATAATAATAATGGCACTTGTTGTGCTTGCCTTTGTATTTCACGCAAGCCTTGGCGTTGAGTCCAGCACAATAGCCGTAACCGCCGCAGTACTTATTCTGCTTTTAAGCGGCGAGGATGCAGAGGAGGTTATACTCTCGGTTGAGTGGCCTACCATAGTATTTTTTATAGGTCTTTTCGGCGTCGTAGGCGGACTTCAGCAAACGGGCGTTATAGATATGATGGCGGTATT
>CABUWB010000400.1 GCA_902495025.1 uncultured Eubacteriales bacterium | reverse complement strand
TATTTTATCCGAAAGCTGCACCACCTTGCCCTCCAGAGTTTTTGGCGAGCCACTGCCCCTGTGATTTAATATTCCGTCTATTACCTCAATACTGAGATTTAAGCCCTTGCCGCATTTTTCAATCTTCTGCACAACTCTTACACTTTGCTCGTTGTGATGAAAGCCGCCTGGCACAACATCGTTCAAATCATCCTCGCCAAGATGACCGAAGGGCGTATGTCCCAAATCGTGTCCCAGAGCTATTGCCTCGGTTAAATCCTCATTAAGGCGCAGCGAGCGTGAAATGGTACGTGCAATCTGTGCAACCTCAAGAGTATGCGTAAGTCTTGTGCGGTAATGGTCGCCCTCGGGGGATATAAATGCCTGCGTTTTGTGCATAAGCCGCCTGAAAGCCTTGCTGTGAATTATTCTGTCCCTGTCACGCTGATAGCAGGTACGCAGGTCGCATGGCTCCTCGGGTATAATTCTGCCAAGGGAAAATCTGCTTTTTGCTGCATATTCACTTAAATATTCAAGCTCTCTGTCCTCTAAAAGTAGTCTTACATCCATAATATCACCTCACAGCACCAAAATTTATTGTACTTTATTATTATTATTTCTATATTTATGCAAAAAATCCTTTTAAACAGCAAAAAATGCACCATAAATTTATATATTACGGTGCATTTTAATTATCAGTAAATCAACGGCTGAAGCTGTCTGCCCATACATGCCGACTCAACTGTGGGTATAATATCGTTAAAGTGTGCTATCATGGACATTGGCTTTTTGGCAAAGTCGTCCTGTCCGTACGGCACAAAATAGATATTTTTTCTTATTATAAGTCCGCCTATATTCTGCAGATTAACTCCGAGGGCGTCGTTTGTGGCAAGTGCAATTATCAGCGGCTTGTCATTACGCAAATGTGCCTTGCACGCCATTGTTACCGCCCCGTCGGTAATGCCGTTATTAAGCTTGGCAAGCGTATTGCCCGTACATGGTGCAACAAGCATGGCGTCAAGCTTTTTTGCAGGGCCTAATGGCTCTGCCTGCTCTATTGTAGTTATAGGCTCTCTGCCGCAGATTTCGCACAGCGTTTTGTAAAGGCTCTCACTTGTGCCAAACCTTGTGTCGGTAGTCTGTACGCTTTCGCTTATTACGGGGTAGAGGTTTATTCCCAGCCCGCCAAGCTGCTTTATCTTTTCAATCACAGCCGAATGTGTGCAGAAGGAGCCGCACATACACACACCGAGGTTAAAACCCTCAAAGTTCATATTATCACCCCTGTGTATATTATGCTTTCTTCGCCTCTGCGGTTACTGCCTGCCATACATTGACACACCGATAAGCGCACCTTTTAAAACCTCCGCAGCAGTATATGGCGCAACCCTTCCCGGCAGCCCCGGGCAGTAGAGCGCCTTGATGTTCAAATCCCTCGCATAGCCAAAATCCGTACCGCCGGGCGCCTGTGCAATATCTATTATTACACAATCACGCTTAACTCTGCGCAGTATCTCCCTGTTTATTACGGGTGCTGGTATTGTGTTGAAAATAAAGCTGTAGCCTCCAGCATAGCTTACAAGCTCCTTAAATGGTATTGCCGTAAGACCGTATGCCGTAATATATGCCCTGTCGCTTTCCTTTCTGTAGCTTACGCTTACATTTGCACCTATGCCCTTTAGTGTATTTGCAAGCACCTTTCCGCACCTGCCGCAGCCAAGCACAAGCACACTGCTGCCAAAAAGCGTTCTGTCACTCTCCTCCATGGCTGTCTGCACCGCTCCCTCTGCGGTAGGTATTGCATTAAGCACAGCCACCTCTTCCATATCAAAAAAATCATACACACGTATATCCCTTGCCTGCGCCTCGGTTTTGATAAGGCTGTTTATAACGCCGCCTGTCATTACCCTG
>CABUWB010000399.1 GCA_902495025.1 uncultured Eubacteriales bacterium | reverse complement strand
GGAAGAAATTGAGTAAATATGAAATTTACCATCCTTAACTGCATCAACCACCTTATCAGACAGAGTTAAGTCCTTTTCATTCTGCACAGGGATAATAACGCCCTGACTGCCTGTCAAGCCACGCTTTTCACATATCTCAAAAAAGCCCTCTATTTTGTAGGTTACACCGCCTATGGGCTGTATTTCGCCAAACTGGTTTACACTGCCCGTTACGGCAAGCTCCTGATTAACAGGTACGCCGCTAAGGCTTGACAGTATTGCATAAAGCTCCGTACTTGACGCACTGTCGCCGTCAACGCCGTTATAGTTCTGCTCAAAGCAGATACGGCAGCTTAATGTAAGCGGAAAATCCTGTGCGTACTTTCTGCCAAGGTAGCCGATAATAACCTGTACACCCTTGTCATGAATGGAGCCGCTCATTTCCGCCTCCTTTTCTATATTGACAATGCCTGCCTTGCCCATATATGTGCTTGCAGTAATGCGTGTAGGCATACCAAAGGTTATATCACCTGTTTCCATAACACAAAGTCCGTTTATCTGACCAACCTTTCTGCCCTGTGTATCAATCATAATTTCGTTATCCAAAATCATTTCATTATACTTTTTGCTGTAAAGGTTAAGTCTGTCATTCTTTTTGGCAATAGCCTTTTTGATATATTCTGCACTTATGCTCTGCGCACCGTCAAGCCTTGCCCATGTATCAGCCTCGCTCAATATGTCATTGATAAGGGAAAAGCGTGTAGTCAGCTTATCCTTGCACTCTGCAAGCCTTGAGGAATGCTCAATAATGGTACATACGCCGTCACCAGTTATAGGCAGGGATTTTTTATTTTCCACAAAAGCCCTGATAAATGACAGCATACCCGAAATATTGCCCTTATTATTATCCATTTCATAGTCGAACATGGCACATATTTTAAACAGCTTGGCAAAGTCATCATCATATTCCCTTAAAAGCTCATAGTAATAGTTTGTGCCTACAAGCAGTATTTTTACATTGATTGGCGCAGGCTCTGGCTTAATACCTGCTACGGTAATACCACCAAGCTGGTACTCCTTAATAGGCTCAATTGTAAGCTCGCCCGTTTTTATTACACGCTTTACAGCCTCCCAACCAAAGGAGGTTGACAAAAGGTCGCTTGCCTGTAAAATAAGATAGCCGCCGTTTGCCTTATGCAGTATACCCGATTTTATTTTTGTAAAGTCGGTAACAAAGTTGCCGTTTTCACTGTCATACTCAATCTCGCCTACAAGTGAAACATAGCTTGGCGCATGGTTTACAATAACAGGCGCACCCTCCAGTGAGGAATTATCCACAATAAGATTTACGCTGTATCTTGATAAATCCTCATCACCTGCTGCATGTGCAAGCCATGGCATCATTGCATTGAGTGCATCATCTCCGTCCTGCTCACCGCCCGAAATAAAATCGCTGAGGTTATCAAGTATATCCTCCTTGACATCAGCAAGGTAAGCGCTTACCGCCTCATTGTCGCTGTACTTTTCCTGTATTGCCATAAGGTAATGACCTACGGTTAAAAGACCCAGATTATACTCAGACTTTTCCGTTTCGGTCTTGATAAGCTTATCAACGCTGCGCAGCTTTTTCATTGTATCTGCGGCAGCCTCCTGTATTTCCTCCGAGCCTTCGGTTATTGCAGCTCTCTCGTCCTCGTCAAGCTCCTCAAACTCCTCCTCAGAAATAGTTTTGCCGTCAACAATAGGCATAAAATAAACTCCGCCGTTGCTCATACGCACACCAAAGTTTTTAGCCTTAGCCGCCTCCTGCAGCTTTTCCATAATTTCGTCCTTTTCAGCCTGAAAGCGCTTGTTGATACGCTCCTTTTCCTCCTCATAATCGGGCGAATTAAAAGCCTTTGTAAGCTCCTGCTT
>CABUWB010000398.1 GCA_902495025.1 uncultured Eubacteriales bacterium | reverse complement strand
CGATGAGGATAAAAAGGCTGAGGTAATGGGCGTGCTTAAGGGAGCGGCAGGATATATACGCTCGCTTATAGCAAACCGTATTAATTTAAGGGTAACACCCGAGTTTACCTTTAAGCTGGACGACTCGCTTGAATACAGCTTTAAAATTGATAAAATTATTAAGGAAATCAATAAGGAGCAGTAAGGAGCAAAAATGTACGAAAATGATATTTTTGACAGAATAAAAAATGTACGCTGCGCCGCCGTTGCGGGACATACAAGTCCCGACGGCGATGCGGTAAGCTCTGTATTTGCCTTTGCCGCAGTGCTTGCACAAAAGGGCATTAAGCCCGTTGTGCTGCTGGAGGAATATGCCGACAGGTTTGACTTTATAGACGGAGCGCAGTACCTTTACAAGGGCGACTATGACAGCCTTTGTCCCGAAATTTTCTTTGCGCTTGACTGCGGGGATAAGGAAAGGCTGGGCAGGGCTGCACAGGTGTTTGACAGGGCAGCCTATACCTACAATATCGACCACCACATCAGCAACACCCTTTTTGCCAATACAAATATTGTAAATGCAAAGGCATCGTCTGCCTCGGAGGTCATATACGAGATTATCAGGGATAACTGCGATATGACACAGGAGATTGCCACTGCCGTTTACTCGGGTATTGTATTTGACACCTCGGGCTTTAAGCACAACTCCACCTCTCCACGTACACACGAGGTAGCAGCGGAGCTTGTCGCTCTTGGTGTGGATACTGCTTTTATACACTCAAAAATTTTATATGAGCACTCCATATCCCAGTTAAAGGTTATGGGAAAAGCATTAAGCAATGCACGCTTTGATATGGAGCATGGCATTGCGTGGTCGGCACTTAACTTTGATGAGCTTGCCGAATGCGACGCAAAAAACGGCGACACCGACGGCGTTGCCGAATATCTGCTTAATATCAGAGGTATTAATGTATCCGCACTCCTTACCGAAAGGGAGAGGGGCAAAACCAAAATCAGCCTGCGCTCCAAAAAGTACAATGTAAATAAGGTTGCCAATGCCTTTGGCGGCGGCGGTCATATTCTTGCGGCAGGTGCATCGCATAGTGCTGCTCCCGCTGAAACGGAAAAGCTCCTTATTGATAAAATCAGGGAAGAAATAAATGAAGAACAGCAATAATAATATTTCGGGTATTATTAATATTTATAAGGAAAAGGGCTATACCTCACATGATGTTGTAAATATAGTACGCAAAACCTTAGGCAGGGTAAAGACAGGACATACAGGCACGCTTGACCCCGAGGCGGAGGGCGTTCTGCCCGTATGCGTAGGCAAGGCAACCAAGCTTGCCGACTATATTGCTGCCTCTGTAAAGCAGTACAGAGCAGAGCTTACGCTTGGCATCACTACCACAACAGAGGACCATACGGGCGAAATTATAGAGCAAAAGCCCGTAAACGTTACCTTTGATGAGCTTGCTGCCGCCGCACAGAGCTTTGTGGGCGAGTATTACCAAAAGCCGCCCATGTACTCTGCTATTAAGGTAAACGGCAAAAAGCTGTATGAGCTTGCACGTGAGGGTATAGAGATTGAGAGAAAAACAAGACTTATTCATATTTATAAAATAGAGGATATTAAAATGCTTGACGCCAACAAGGCAGAAATGCTTGTTACCTGCTCCAAGGGTACATATATACGTACACTGTGCAGAGATATAGGCGAAAGGCTCGGCTGCGGCGCACACATGTCGGCACTTTTAAGGTGTGCAAGCGGCAGGTTTACGCTTGAAAACAGCATTAAGCTCGACAGCTTTAAACAGCTTGTAAGCGAGGGCAGGCTAAACGAGGTACTTCTGCTGCCCGAGCAGGCACTTGATGGCTACGACAAAATAACGGTATCCTCTAAGGCTGAAAAATATCTT
>CABUWB010000397.1 GCA_902495025.1 uncultured Eubacteriales bacterium | reverse complement strand
ACAATTGAAATGTTAAGGTATTAATTTACACCGATAAATATTAATTTATCATTGTTTCAGAGAGGATTAAAACATGGAAAAAGTATATTTTCATACGGAATTTGTAAAATTACAGCAGCTTATGAAGCTTGCTGACGTTGTAGGTCAGGGCTCGGACGCAAAGGCACTCATACAGGAAGGCTATGTAAAGCTCAACGGTGAGGTATGCACCATGCGCGGCAAAAAGGTATATGACGGAGATATAATGGAGTTTGAGGGTGAGAGCTACCTCGCCTGCAGACAGGAAGAATAAAATGTATGCTCAAAATTTAACTCTGACAGATTACAGAAACATAAATTCTCTTTATATGGAGCTTGAGGACGGCGTAAATATAATTTATGGTGAAAATGCACAGGGCAAAACCAATATTCTGGAGGCATTTTATATGTGTTCTACTGGAAAAAGCCACCGCAGCGGCATAACCGACAGGGATATTATTGCCTTTAACTCAAAGCAGGCGCATATAAGGCTTAATGTATGCTCATCACGCAGCGACAGGATAGATATTCATTTAAGCGACAATAAAAAAAAGGCAATAAGCGTAAACGGTATTGCCATACAAAAGCTGGGTGATTTATTCGGAATAATAAATACCGTATTTTTCGGCCCGCAGGATTTGCAGCTTGTGCAGTCAGGCCCCGGGGAAAGACGCCGTTTTATGGATATAGAGCTTTGTCAGATAAATAATATATACTATTACAATTTAAAGAAATACTACAAAATATTAAAACAGCGCAACAATCTGTTAAAAACAATTCAAAAGGAGCGTACACCCTACGCTCTTTCAATGCTTGATATTTATAATATTCACCTTGCCGAAAGCGGTGAAAAGCTTTTGAACATACGTCAGGATTTTATAAATAAGCTTAACGGCTTTGCCGAAAATATGCACTCTCTTATTTCCTCGGGCAGGGAAAGGCTGCGCCTTGAATATAAGCCCGATATATCCGACGGGGATTTTCTGAAAAAATTAAATGAATATACCGAAAGGGATATTGCATACGGCTCTACCTCGCATGGCATACATAAGGACGATATTGCTTTTTATATTAACGGTATCAATGCAAGGAGCTTTGGCTCGCAGGGTCAGCAGCGCAGCGCATGTTTAAGCGCCAAGCTTGCCGAAATAGAGCTTATTAAGTCTGAAAGGGGTGAAAACCCCGTTCTTTTGCTTGATGATGTCCTCTCAGAGCTTGATAAAATACGCCAGCAGTGTCTTATTGAAACCATAGGCTCAATACAGACAATAATTACCTGTACAGGCATTGAGGACTCAATCAAAAATATTTCATCAAAGTCAAAAATTTTCAATATAAAAAATGGAAAAATACTTTAAAAAATGTTAATTTTATGTTATAATAACTCATTATAGGAATTTTTGGGTTAATACATAGGGGTATACCTACGTGTCGGCTAAACAGCCTTAAATCCAAAAATAAGCAAAAAAAGGAGAATTAAGATGCAGCAGGAATATAATGAAAATCAAATCCAGATACTTGAGGGTCTTGAAGCGGTAAGAAAAAGACCAGGTATGTATATAGGTTCCACCTCTGCAAGAGGTCTGCATCACTGCGTTTACGAAATAGTGGATAACTCCATTGATGAGGCACTTGCGGGCTTTTGTACCGATATTGACGTTACAATTCATAAGGACGGTACAATTTCCGTACTTGATAACGGTCGTGGTATACCAATTGGTATACACCCACAAAAGGGTATACCTGCAGTAGAGGTTGTATTTACCATTCTGCATGCGGGCGGTAAATTCGGCGGCGGCGGATATAAGGTCAGCGGCGGTCTGCATGGCGTTGGTGCTTCGGTAGTAAATGCTTTGAGCGAATGGCTTACGGTTGATATT
>CABUWB010000396.1 GCA_902495025.1 uncultured Eubacteriales bacterium | reverse complement strand
TCTCTGCTACATAGGTATTTACCCAGAAGCGTGAGTCACTGGAATTGTTTCTGTTATCGCCCATCATAAAATAATGGCCCTCGGGCACCTGATAAACGGCGTCCATAGTATTCATAGGCTCTTTAATAAAGCTGTCGTCAAGCGGCTCGCTGCTGCCGTTGATATAAACCTCGTTGTTTCTGATTTCAACGGTATCACCCGGCATACCAATAATACGCTTGATGTAAAGCTTGCTTTCATCATCGGGATATTTAAACACGACAATATCAAACCTCTTAGGCTCACTGAAAACATAGCTGAGTCTGTTTGCAATAAGCCTGTCACCCGTCATAACCGTATTTTCCATAGAGCCTGACGGCACCTGTGCATTTACAATTAAAAACGTAGTTATAAGCCATGCCATAACAAGGGCAGCAAGTATTGTTTTAACCCAGCTTACGACCTCGGCAATTATTTCCTGCTTTTTGGTTTTCTTATTTTCGACCTGTCCGCTGTTCTGCTCCGTCTGCTGTGTGTCCGTAGTTTCCGCCTCATTTTCCTGAGAGGAAATTTCCTTTATTTCTTCATCCATTGCAATATTCTCTCCTTAATGCAGGCACATATACCCACTAAAAGTCAGTACCCAATAGGATACTGACTTTTATTTTACTGCATTTTTATATAATTGTCAATTACTGCTTTTACTCTTCGCTCTCGTCCTTTTCCTCTTCACTGTCCTCGGACTTGGCACATTCCTCACAATCACATTCGTCATCATCATCGTCTGCAGTGTAGTCAAACTCATAGTCCATATCCTCCGCCTCGATAATATCACCCTCGCAGTCGCAGGTATCCTTGGACTTATTTATTCTTGCCTTAATCTTTTCACCAATTTCGTCGGCAAGCTCTCCGCCCTTTACCTTAAGCTCGCTTGCTGCCTTTTTAACCTTAGGCTCTGCGTCCTTTGCAAAGTCGGATACCTTTTCCTTAATCTGCCTTGCCGCCTTGGATATTTTCTCCTCCGCATCACTTGATTTTGAAAGAGCCTTTAACAGCTTTACACCGTCATCGGCACTGATTTTGCCCTCATCAATCATCTTTAAAATCATAATACGTTCTTCCTTCATAAAAAATCACTCCTTTTTCATCATTTTTATTATATACGTAAAAATAATTTTGTTGTCTGGAAATATCTGTAATCTTAGTATATCCAAAATTATAAAATTTTGCAACAGAAAAATATAAAAAAGGACACCTGTTAAGATGTCCTTTGATTTCCTATGAAAATTAATCTGCGGCAGTTATTCTTTCAGTTTCCTCTGCGGCAGTGGTGGTTTCGTTCTGCGAGGCTGTAATTACCTCACTTGAAGCCTTTTTGTCCGCCTTTTTATCGGCAGTTGTCGTTACCGCCTCCGTAAGCTCGGCTCTTACGCCAATTTCTTTTGCAACGCTGTCAAAAATACTCTTTTCAATCTCCTCAAGCTGTGAAAATATTTCATTTCGCTCCCTGTCGCTCATTGCGGCAAAGGCGCTTATGCCCTGAAGATTGATATTATGTAGCTTTTGGCAGGTCTTGTCATACTCCTTACGCACATCACCCGTTATTTTGTCTGCATAATTTTCATTAAGGTAGACACAGGCATTGTTAAGGAGCTGACCGTAGGCTGTAATTGTTTCGGCATTGGCAACCAGCTCATGAGTTTCATACTCAGCAGTAGTGGTTTCCGTTTGTGCCTCACTTGTAGTATCATTAACCGCCTTATCCGCATTACTGCCTGAGCAGGCACTCAGCATAAGCATAAGCGCAAATACAGATACGACATGCCGTTTTCTCATAGGTAGTTACTCCCGCTTATAAATTAAGCAGCAGTAGTTGTCTCAGCGTCAGCCTCAGCCTCTGTTGTAGCCTCTGCGTCAGCCTCAG
>CABUWB010000395.1 GCA_902495025.1 uncultured Eubacteriales bacterium | reverse complement strand
AAAGTGCCCGAAAACAGGCACTTTTCAGAGAAGTTTATAAAGTTTAAAAATTAACCGAAGTATCTGTCAAGTAAGCCCTTGAAAGCCTTACCATGTCTAGCCTCGTCCTTGCACATTTCGTGTACAGTGTCGTGGATAGCGTCAAGGTTAGCAGCCTTAGCTCTCTTAGCAAGGTCAAGCTTACCTGCTGTTGCGCCATGCTCAGCCTCAACTCTGAGTTCAAGGTTCTTCTTAGTAGAAGCAGTAACAACCTCACCTAAAAGCTCTGCAAACTTAGCAGCGTGCTCAGCCTCCTCAAAAGCGATGCGCTTGTAAGCCTCTGCAACCTCAGGGTAACCCTCTCTGTCAGCCTGACGGCTCATAGCAAGGTACATACCAACCTCGGTACATTCGCCTGTAAAGTTAGCTCTGAGGTCCTCAAGAATATCCTCGGAAACGCCCTCAGCTACGCCGATACGGTGCTCATCAGCGAAAACAAGCTCGCCTGACTGCTCAATAAACTTTGAACCTGGTGCCTTACAAACAGGACAGAAATCAGGAGCGCTGTCGCCTGTGTGAACATAACCGCAAACTGGACATACAAATTTTTTCATAATCAAATCCTCCTAAAATATATATAATTTTTTAATTGATAATTATTATCATTTACAAGATATATTCTAACAATTTTTTGTCGTTTTGTCAATAGAAAAATGTTCTTTTTGCAGATTTTTATACGAATTTTACATATGGGCACCTCTAAAAATTATGATTTTGCCAAACTTGCTATGATTTCCGATAGCTGCTTCAAACCTCCTCAACATAGCTTTTCTGCTATGCTTTCGTCGGTTTTCATTGCTCTCGAAAATTCTATCTGCGTTTGGCTTTACCCTAATTTTTAGAGGCACCCAAATACAGCTTATTTATCTAGGGAATTAATCAGAGGTACCTAATATTCCGCTGTGTTTTATGTACTCTACCGCCTTTTCTATCTTTTCAATAGGCTGTACAAGCGCCATTCTCACATAGCCCTCGCCATGTCTGCCAAAGGATGCACCGGGTACACAGAGTACGCCTGCCTTTTTAAGCAAATCAAAGGTAAACTCGGTTGACGAGGTGTAATTTTCGGGTATTGGAAACCACGTAAACATTGTGGAGTCGGTAAGAGGAACTCTCCAGCCGATAGAATTAAGTCCCTCGCAGAGTGCATTTCTCCTGCGCCTGTATTCCTCCCTGTTGCGTGTAACTATATCCTGCGGGCCGTCAAGGGCGGCAATAGCGGCTGCCTGTATGCCCTTGCATATACCGTAGTCAATCTGTGAACGGAAGGACTTGAAACGCTTTATAATTTCTGCATTGCCCATCGCAAACGACAGCCTTAAGCCCGTAAGGTTGTAGGTTTTGGACAGGGAGTTAAACTCAATGCCTACGTCCATTGCACCGTCAACGGATAAAAACGAAATGCCCGGCTCATAATCATACACAAGCTCGGAGTAAGCGTTGTCGTGTATAACGATAATATCGTTTTCCTTTGCAAAGGCAACAAGCCTTTCATAAAACTCACGTGGGGCGTGTGCGGTGGTGGGGTTGTTGGGGTATGAAACAATCATAGCCTTTGCCGCCTTCGCCGTCTGTTTATCTATTGCGTCAAAATCAATTAAATAATCGTTTTCCTTTAAAAGCGGCATATATTCAAGCCTTACATCAGCCATTGTGGGGCCGAAAGAAAAAATCTGATAGCAGGGGTCGGGTACAAGCACAATATCCCCTCTGTTGCAAAGCGGAAATGCTATGTGTGCAATACCCTCCTGTGAGCCGTTTACGGCACAGATATTGTCGCCTGTAAGCTCAACGCCGTAGCGCCTTTTGTACCAGTTACAAACCGACGAAACCAGCTCGGGACTTTCTGTCATGCCGTATTTATAATTTT
>CABUWB010000394.1 GCA_902495025.1 uncultured Eubacteriales bacterium | reverse complement strand
TTACATCTTATGAGGTAAACAGCGCACAGCGAAAGGGAGCGGAACAAAAGGAAATTACCGTTACAGTTGAGGACGGTGCAAGCGTAAGGGATATTGCACAGGTGCTTGTAAACAGCGGTGTAATTGAAAGCAACTGGCAGTTTTTATACCTTTGCAAAAGGGACGGAGAGGGTGCAAATTTCCAGCCGGGTGAATATACCCTTAACAATTATATGGACTTTAACGAAATTTGCGAGGTGCTTGAAAGCGGCAGAAAGGACGACGAGCAGATTAAGGTTACAATAAAAGAGGGCGCATGGCTTAAAGAGATTGCACAGCAGCTTGAAGAAAGTGGTCTTTGCAGTTCGGAAGAATTTATTGAGGCTTGCAACAGCAGGGATTATGACTATGACTTTGTAGCGCAGATACCCGACAGGGAAAATCTGCTGGAGGGTTATCTCTTCCCCGATACCTACTATTTTTCAACCGATATGACTGCTCATGATATTGCAGATAAAATGCTCTCACGCTTTAATGATGTGTTTGATGTATCTTTAAGGGGTGGTGCACAGCTTAACAACATATCCATTGACGAGGCGGTAATTATGGCATCGCTTGTTGAAAGTGAGGCAAGATACCCCGATGACAGAAATAAAATTGCGTCTGTAATTTATAACAGACTGGAGCAGGGCATGAAGCTGCAGATGGATGCCTCGGTACTCTATGCACTTGGTGAAAAGAAGGACAGGGTGCTTTATGCCGACCTCGAGATTGCAGAGGGACATAACACCTACTACTGTGACGGTCTGCCCGTAGGTCCTATAGGTAACCCGGGTAAAGCGTGCCTTGAGGCTGCTGTGTCCCCTGCCGATACCGATTACATCTACTATGTTGTGGAAAATACCGAAACCGGCGAGCATTACTTTACAAATAATTATAATGATTTTCTTGCGGCAAGCTCACGCTATAAAAGCGGACTTGAATAAGGTGATGTTATGAGCTTTGTAGATGAAAGACTTTTTAAATATGTATGTGAGATACAGCCCCTTTGCGGCGGTGAGCTTGGCAGACTTCAGGCTGACGCCTATGAGGAGGGACTGCCTATTATACCTAATGATGTAGTAAGGCTTTTGGGTGTTCTGCTTGGCATTATGCGCCCGAAAAAAATACTTGAGGTGGGTATGGCTGTCGGCTTTTCGTCAATATTTATGTCGGACTTTTTACAGGAGGGCGGCAGCATTACAACCATTGACCGCTATCCGTATATGATAGAGAGAGCTAAGGAAAACTTTAAAAGGTTTGGTAAAGAGGATAAAATAAATATGCTTATAGGTGATGCCGTTGAGGTAATAAAAACGCTTGACGGCGAATATGACGTTGTATTTCTTGATGCGGCTAAGGGACAGTATATCAATATGCTGCCCGACCTTATAAGGCTTACAAGAAAGGGCGGTCTTATCATAGCAGACGATGTTCTTCAAGAGGGCAGGGTTGCCATGGAAAGGCTGGAGGTGCCACGCAGACAGCGTACAATGCACACAAGGCTGAATGAATTTTTATCCGAAATAAGCAACAATGAGGGCTTAAGGAGCAGCATACTTACCATAGGCGATGGTGTTGCCCTTATACAAAAGCTGTAAAGGAGTGAGGTAATTGAACAGAAAAATAGAGCTGCTTGCCCCTGCGGGTGATTTGGAAAAGCTTAAAATAGCCGTATTATACGGCGCAGATGCGGTGTATCTGGGAGGTACAAGCTTTTCACTCAGGGCAAAGGCTAAAAATTTTGATACCGAGCAGATGAGAGAGGGTATAGAGTTTGCCCATGCACATGGTGCAAAGGTATATGTTACCTGCAATATTTTTGCTCATAATGAGGACTTTGACAAAATGGCTGACTATTTTAAAGAGCTGTACGAGCTGGGAGCGGACGCCATTC
>CABUWB010000393.1 GCA_902495025.1 uncultured Eubacteriales bacterium | reverse complement strand
TTAACGTTGTAATTAACTTGTAGGGGCGGATTCCATATCCGCCCGCATGTAGAACAATGCACAATGGTTGACGGGCGGCAGATTGCCGCCCCTACAGTAAATCCATACGTTATCGATTTACATTTTAGGTTGTTAATATTGCACTGCTAAACTCTAATTTATCTTGATTTATTCTCCTTTAAATAACCTCTGTTTGCGACAGCCCCTTATTATATGGAAAATATTATCTTTCACCCATTAATTTTTCCGTAATTCTTCTTCCGCTTGGTGTATCGGCAAGACCACCCTTTGCGGTTTCCCTAAGGCTTTCGGGCATAGCATTACCCACCCTTTTCATAGCGTCAATAACCTCATCGGCAGGTATACGTGACTCAATACCAGCAAGAGCCATATCAGCCGAAGTAACGGCATTTACCGCACCAATTACATTACGCTTTATACATGGCACCTCAACAAGACCTGCAACAGGGTCGCACACAAGCCCGAGCAGACTTTTAAGTGCCATTGCAGCGGCGTTTAAAACCTGTTCATTCGTACCGCCCTGCAAATACACAAGCATACCTGCCGCCATAGCAGATGCCGAGCCTATTTCCGCCTGACAGCCGCCCTCTGCGCCAGCTATTGACGCCCTTGCAGCTATCACCTGACCTATTCCTGCGGCAACATAAAGTCCCTGTGCTATGTGCTCATCATCTGCATTATAGCGTGCGGCATAAGGTATAAGCACAGCAGGCAGCACACCGCACGAGCCAGCCGTCGGAGCAGCAACAATGCACCTCATACACGCATTAGACTCCGCCGTAGAGAGTGCATAATACATAACCGAGCTTACAAACTCGCCGATAAGTGCGGTGTAGGTATTTGTATAATCCCGATATTTTTTTGCATCACCGCCTGCAAGACCGCTTGCAGAGCGTCTTGCGCCGTCATAATCTGCGGCAGATTTTTTCATAACCGTCCACAGTGAGCGCATTTTTTCAAGCGACTGCTCCCTTGTAACGCCCCTTGTGTCCATATCGTCCTTTAAGATTACCTCAAAAAGCGACTTCTGCTCACGTTTGGCAAGCTCCGCCATTTCCTCCAAAGACTCAAAGCTCATATTAGTCCTCCCTTATATTAAGATACGTTACCTTAATTACGCCCTCAACCCTTTCAAGCCATTTAAGCGCATCGGCAGGTATCTCCTGGTCAGTTTCAATAATCATAACGGCATAGCCGCCCTTTTTGTTGCGGTACAGGTTAAGCGTGGCAATGTTGACCGACTTATGCGCAAGCATTGAGGCAACCTCCGCAACGTGTCCCGGCTGGTCAAGGTTATGCACAATAAGCGTAGGGTATTCGCCCGTAAAGTTGGTTTCAATATCATCAATCTGTACAATACTTATTCTGCCGCCGCCAAGCGAGGAGGCAACAATTTTCAGTTCCCTGCCGCCGCCCTTCAGCTTTAAAAGTACGCTGTTAGGGTGTACGTTTTCAAGCTCACAGCGGCCTATTTTAAATTGCATACCCTCTTTTTCTGCAATTTCAAAGCTGTGCGGAATATCCATATTGTCGGTATCCATACCCAAAAGCCCTGCAACAAGCGCCTTATCCGTACCATGTCCTACACCCGTATCGGCAAATGAGCCATGCAGATAAATTTCAGCCTCGCTCGGAGTTTGTCCAAGCAGTCTGCGTGATACATTGCCTATGCGCACAGCACCAGCCGTATGCGAGCTTGATGGGCCAACCATAACAGGACCCAAAATATCAAATATATTCATAAAATCACCTATGGAAACACTGATAAATTCAAGTGTAAAAATCAATTTAGCCGGTAGGCGGCAAAAAAACCAGTGGATGCTGTCGTTTTTTTCAAGAAAAAACTACAGATTTACTCTATTTTATAGTTTTTTCGCAGAAAAAAATGACTCGGAAC
>CABUWB010000392.1 GCA_902495025.1 uncultured Eubacteriales bacterium | reverse complement strand
GGTAACAGATATTGTGCTTGGCAAGTTTTTTGCGGCAAGTGCGCTGTTTCTTGTCGGTCTTATTATAACCATGGTCTTTCCTTTTATGTTGAGCAGATATGGTGAGGTAAATGTGCCGGGCATTATTGGTGTAACTGTCGGTTATTTTCTTATGGGTGTATGCCTTATAAGCGTAGGTATTTTTATATCTGTGCTGACCGATAACCAGATTGTGGCAGCAGCAGGTACCTTTGCAGTGCTTTTTCTGCTTTTAATGATTGATAATATTGCAAACAACGCACCTATTACCAGAATTCCGTCACTTATTTTTGTGGGAGCTATTATTCTTGCAGTGCTTATTGTGCTTTACAGCTCCACAAAAAATATTGCAGGTACGGTGCTTATAGGTGTAATATGCTATGCACTGCTTGCGGCTGCATATTTCTTTATTCCGTCGCTTTTTGACAGCACCATTATAAGAGTGCTTGGCTGGCTTTCGGTACTTAACCGTTTCCAGAACTTTTATATTGGTGTATTCGGGCTGTCCGACGTAATTTATTACATTACCTTTGCGTCTGCCTTTTTATACCTTACGGCAACCGTTATTGAAAAAAGAAGATGGAGCTGAGGAGGATAAAAAATGAACAGACTGTTTAATGATAAAAAATTTAAGTATGGTACTTATTCAACTGCAATAACCGTTATTGTAATTGCCGTTTTAATTGCAATAAACCTTGTTGCAGGTGAGTTTGACTATAAGTTTGATTTAAGTGAGGACAGCGTTTTTTCGCTCTCTGATGAAACTAAGGAAATATTGAAAAATACCGATGCTGATATTAATATCTATACCCTTTTCAGTTCAAAGGACAGTGATACAATTATCAGCAGAACAGAGCAGATACTTGACCAATACAGGCTTATAGACAGAAATATCAATATAGAAAATAAGGACTTGTATTTATACCCTGATTTTGCAGGTAAGTATGCAAATGAGGATACGTCGGTTGACAGAAACAGCATTATTGTTGAAAGCGGTGATAAATACAGGGTTATTGCCTACAGTGATTATTATGACGGCAGAGGAAACTTTAATATTGAGGAAAATATTACAAGTGCAATCCAGTATGTAACCTCTGAAAACAGTGCGGTAATTTATTTCACAACAGGTCATGGCGAAATAGATTATGAAAACTTTACGGCACTTACCAAGCAGCTTAAGCTGAATAATTATACTGCTGCATCATTAAATCTGCTTGACGGTGATATACCGCAGGACTGCACAATGCTTTTTGTAACCTCGGGTAAAAAGGACTTCTCAGCTGAAGAGGCACAGAAGATTAAGGACTACCTTGCAAATGACGGCAGGGCTGTGTTTATGCTTACCAATGTAACAAAGGAGCTTTATCCTAATTTATGCTCGGTTATTGCCGAATATGGTGTTGAGCCTGTGGGCGGTTATGTAATGGAGAGCAGTGAGTCAAACTATATGATGTATCCAGTTGCGGTTATGCCGTCTGTTGCCGAGCACGAAATTACAAAAAGTGTAAAGGATAACGGATACAGCATACTTGCATATATGTCGCAGGCTTTAAAGGAAACCGAGGTTAAAAAGCAGGGGCTTGTAATTGAGCCGCTGCTGACAACGGCAGATTCGTCCTTTGTAAAGCAGGGCGACCCACAGACTATGTCAATGAATAAGGAAAGCGGTGATATAGAGGGACCTTTTGACCTTGCTTATGCCGTTACCTATTCTACCTATACCGATACAAGCCATACAACAAAGGTTGTTATTTCTGGTAATTACTATATGCTCTCGGGTGATGTTGATAACCTTGTGAACGGCAGCGGAAGTAATTTTATTATGAATGCCGTTAAGTGGCTTGACGAGGGTGCGGAACCTATCAGCATAAAGTCAAAAAGTATCAGCAGTGAGGCTCTTGTTAT
>CABUWB010000391.1 GCA_902495025.1 uncultured Eubacteriales bacterium | reverse complement strand
AGTCCGACAGGAGCTTGCAGAGATATATGAACGCGAAACCGCTAATTCACTCCGTATCCTTTATGGCGGCTCGGTAACAGGTAAAAACTGCGCCGAAATTTTTGTGATGAAGGATATTGACGGCGGTCTTGTAGGCGGCAGCTCTCTGAAGGAGGACTTTGCAAAGATTGTCGGATGCAAATAAAATAGGAGATTTTATAATGAATAAAAAATTAACTGTTTTAATGATTTTAGACGGCTTTGGTCTTAATGACAAGACCGAAGGCAACGCTATTAAAATGGCAAACACACCTAACCTTGACAGAATTTTCAGCCAGTATCCATTTGTAAAGGGCTATGCAAGCGGTCTTGCAGTTGGTCTGCCCGACGGTCAGATGGGTAACAGCGAGGTTGGTCACTTAAATATGGGTGCAGGCAGAATTATCTACCAGAACCTTACAAAAATCACCAAATCTATTGAGGACGGCGATTTCTTCACGAACGAGGCTCTGCTCTCCGCAGTTAAAAACTGCAAGAAGAATAACTCCGCTCTCCACCTTTTCGGTCTGCTTTCAACAGGCGGTGTACATAGCCACCTTACTCATGTATACGCACTTTTAAAGCTTGCTAAGGACAACGGACTTGATAAGGTTTATCTCCACGCTTTCCTTGACGGACGTGATACACCACCTACATCGGGCGCAGGCTTCCTTAACGAGGTTGAGGCTAAGATGCAGGAAATAGGCGTAGGCAAGGTTGCTACTATATCAGGCAGATACTACGCAATGGACAGAGATAAAAACTGGGACAGACTTGAAAAGGCTTACAACGCTATTGTTATGGGCGAGGGCAACAAGGCAGAGAGCGCTGCCGCTTGCATGGAGGCAACCTATGCAGAGGGCGTAAACGACGAGTTTGTTATGCCTACTGTTGTTGCTGACAATGCGCAGGTTAATGCAAATGACTCAATCATCTTCTTCAACTTCCGCCCCGACAGAGCAAGACAGATTACGAGAGCCTTCTGCGATGAGGACTTTGACGGCTTTACAAGAGCAAAGGGCTTTTTACCTGTTAAGTTTGTCTGCTTTACCGATTATGATGAAACAATCGGCAATAAAGAGGTTGCTTTCAGAGATGAAACTCCTAAGAATACACTTGGCGAGTATATCTCAAAGCAGGGCTTAAAGCAGCTGCGTATTGCGGAAACAGAGAAGTATGCACACGTTACATTCTTCTTTAACGGCGGTGTTGAGGAGCCTAACGAGGGCGAGGAGCGTATACTTGTTCCATCGCCTAAGGAAGTGCCTACCTACGACCTCAAGCCTGAAATGAGTGCTTTAGGTGTTACCGAAAAGCTGCTTGACGCTATTGAAAATAAAAAGGCAGACCTTATAATCATCAACTACGCTAACCCTGATATGGTTGGTCATACAGGTGTTATACCTGCCGCAGTTAAGGCTATTGAAACAATTGACGCCTGCGTTGCAAAGGTAGTTGATGCACTTGTTAAGGTTGACGGTCAGATGTTTATCTGTGCAGACCATGGTAACAGCGACCAGCTTGTTGACTACACAACAGGCAAGCCATTTACCGCACACACAACTAATCCCGTTCCATTTGTGCTTGTAAACTGCCCTAAGGCTAAGGGACTTATGGAGGACGGTAAGCTGTGCGATATTGCACCTACTCTCCTTGATATGATGGATATTCCACAGCCAGAGGAAATGACAGGTCATTCACTGCTTATTAAATAATTGTGTACATTAAAAGGGACAGCTAAATGCTGTCCCTTGTTTTTCTTTATTATAATAAATTAGAGTTTATGGGGTAACATTAACAACCCAACATTCAAATCAATAACGTATGGATTTACCGTTGGGGCGGCAACCTGCCGCCCGTTAGCAATGATAATATGCTAAAATTAGGGCGGATATGGAATCCGCCCCTACGTAACCAATGATAGATTGTTGCATTGCATACAAATTAAATATTGGT
>CABUWB010000390.1 GCA_902495025.1 uncultured Eubacteriales bacterium | reverse complement strand
ATTTTTTGCAAAATTTAGCTTATATGCAGTATATTTAAACAAACCAACACCTAATTTTTATGCGTTGAAAAAATGATATTAAGGGTAGCGTAGGGGCTGGTCGTATTGCTGCGCAATACTGCTCGCCTATGCAACCCGAGGCGGATTCCATATCCGCCCTAATTTTAGTATATTATCATTGCTAACGGGCGGCAGGTTGCCGCCCCTACGGTAAATCCATAAGGTATTAATTGAATGTTAGGTTGTTGATGTGACTCTGCTAAACATTAATTTACATTATCCCATCAAAAAAGCTGCCGCATAATACGGCAGCTAATAAAGCATTATTCAACTATTTTAAAGCCTTCCTCTTTGAGCTTATTAATTATAGCGTTAATATGCTCAAAATCCCTTGTTTCAACACGCAAATCAAGTATACAGGAAACAATATCGATATTAAGGTCGTATCTGTCGTGGTAGATAGACACGATATTACCGCCGAGGTCGGCAATAATTTTGGACACCATTTCAAGCTGACCGGGCTTATCATTGAGGGCAATTTTAATTGAGAGTGAGCGTCCTGAGCTTAAAAGACCTCTTGAAATAACCCTTGACAGAATGGTAACATCGATATTGCCGCCCGAAATAAGGCAGCATACCTTTTTGCCTTTGATGTCAACCTTATTGAACATTGCAGCCGCAACGGAAACAGCGCCTGCGCCCTCGGCAACAAGCTTTTGCTGCTCCATAAGGGCGAGAATTGCGGAGGCAACCTCATCATCGGTTACGGTAACGATTTCATCAACGTATTTCGAGCAAAGCTCAAAGGTGTTATCACCTGGAGTTTTAACGGCAATACCGTCAGCAATGGTCTTAACAGAGCCTAAGTGGCAAATCTGGTTATCCTTAAGTGAGCGGAACATGGACGCTGCACCTGCCGACTGCACACCATAAACCTTGCACTGTGGGCGCAGGCTCTTAATTGCAAAGGCAACACCCGATATAAGTCCGCCGCCGCCGACAGGTACAATAACCGCATCAAGCTCGGAGAGTTGGTCAAGTATTTCAAGACCGATTGTACCCTGACCTGCTATAACGTCAATATCGTCAAATGGATGTATAAAGGTATAGCCCATTTCGTCCTTAAGCTCCATAGCCTTTGCGTAGGCGTCGTCATAAACGCCCTTTACAAGGCATACGTCTGCGCCGTATTTTTTGGTAGCCTCAACCTTGGAGATTGGTGCGCCGTCTGGCAGGCAGATAAGGGACTTAATGCCGTTGGCAGTAGCGCCTAATGCAACGCCCTGTGCATGGTTGCCCGCAGAGCAGGCTATAACGCCCTTTGCCTTTTCCTCATCACTGAGCTGTGATATTTTGTAGTAAGCTCCCCTTACCTTAAAAGAGCCTGTAATCTGTAAATTTTCGGTTTTTAAATAAACGTCTGCCTCGGGATTGATGTTGGGCGCCTGTATTACGGACGTATCCCTTATAACATTTTTCAGCACGTAGGCAGCGTGATAAACCTTATCAAGTGTAAGCATAATTTAACTCCTTATTTTGCAGCAATAACCTCAACCTCGCAGAGTACGCCCTTTGGCAGCTCCTTAACAGCTACGCATGAGCGTGCAGGCTTGGTTGTAAAATACTTGCCGTAAATTTCGTTAAACTTTGCAAAGTCAGCCATTTCAGCAAGGAAACAGGTTGTCTTTACAGCCTTTGTCATATCTGTGCCTGCCTCTGTGAGGATTGCGGTGAGGTTTTTCATAACCTGCTCTGTCTGCTCCTCAATGGTGGTGCCTACTATTTCGCCGTTTGCAGGGTTAATTGCAATCTGACCCGATGTAAATACTATATCGCCTAAAATAATGCCCTGTGAATATGGGCCGATAGCGGCTGGTGCATTGCTTGTGCTTATTGTTTTTAACATTATGTATTACCTCCAAAAAAATTTTTAAACAAATTATACCACCATTGCAAAATAAAATCCACCCTTTTTTCAGAT
>CABUWB010000389.1 GCA_902495025.1 uncultured Eubacteriales bacterium | reverse complement strand
TCTATAAAGGGTATTGCAAAAATAACCGCAAATACCGATAGCAGACATATAAGCATAACCGCAGAGCCTGCGCCACAGAGTGTATCCCTTAATTTATTTTTTCTCAGCTCAATAACTGATATTTTGCTGTAGCGTATATTGTATTTTTCAAGCCTGTGCAGAACGGCTATACTTATAACCGAGGGAATAAGCATAATAACAGCAACCGCCGCACCCTGACAAAAATCGGGTATGCTGCCGAGCATTTTGTTATACAGCACTGTTGCAATTACATCATATCTGCCACCTACCGATGCAGGTATGCCGTAATCGGTAAAGCAGAGGAAAAAACACTGCACAACAGATGAGGCAAGCGTGCCAAGCAGCGGACGAATTATCGTCTGCATAAAGCATTTAAAACTGCTGTCGCCCATTACTCTTGATACGACCATAAATTTTTTGTCTATGTAGCTCATTGTGTTAAGTATAAGCATAAAGGCAATAGGCAGTGTATATATAACATAGCCCGTAAGCAGTCCGTTAAAGCCGTATATTTCAAAAAGCTGCCTGCCTATCAGCTTTGTAATAAGCCCCTGCTTGCCTAAGGAATAAATTATGGCAAAGCCGTAGGTGATTGTAGGCAGCAGCATTGGCAGCAGTGCAAGCAGCCTTATCAGCTTTTTAAAGGGACGGGGCAGATTGGTATACTGTATGCTGTATGCAAGGAAAAACGCAATTACTGTTGATACAGCCGCACTTAAAAGAGATACGGCTATACTGTGCCACAGCGAGAGCAGAAAGCCTCTTTGCGTAAATATCTTTACATATCCCGATAACAGTGTGCCATCGCCAGGTGCAAGGGATTTGCACATAAGCCTTATTACGGGTATTGCCATAAAGGCAGCAAAAATGGCGGCAATTACAATATAAATTATTTTTATTTCCTTTTCTTTTTTAAAGCTCATATTTTATACACCTGCTGTTTGTCCCTGACCAAAAAGGGCAAAAATATTTCTGCGTTTTATTTCAAGCTGGTTTAAAATAAATTCCTTAATAAAGGAGCTTGACGGTGAGTTGATAATTTCCGTAGGTCTGCCAAACTGTGCAATTTTGCCTCCGTTTACAATAAGCACCTTGTCCGAGAGGGTGAGCGCCTCCTCGGGGTCGTGTGTAACAATTATTGTGGTAAGGTTGTATGCCTTTGCAATCTCCTTTATTTTTTCCTTTATGGACTCCTTAATTACGCCGTCAAGTGCGCTTAACGGCTCGTCAAGCAACAGTATTTCAGGCTTCATTACCATGGTTCTTGCAAGTGCCGTTCTCTGCTTTTGTCCGCCCGAGAGCATATCGGGCTTTTTATTAAGGTGCTGTTCAAGCCCGAGCAGATTAATAAGCTCCTTTACCTCCTCCTCACTGGAAATGGAGGGAGAATTTTTAAGTCCGTAGGTGATATTTCCGTATACCGTAAGGTTTGGAAAGAGCGCATAGTCCTGAAATACTATATTAAAACCTCTTTTTTCCATAGGCGTTTTTGTAATATCCCTGCCGTTCCAAAGTATTTGTCCGCTGTCTGCGTCTGTAAGACCTAAAATAAGGTTGAGCAGGGTGGTTTTGCCGCATCCTGAGGGTCCTAAAATAGATACTATTTCGCCGTTTTCAATATTTAAGTTAATGCCTTTTAATACAGGTACACCGTCATAGGATTTTTTAAGGTTTTTAATTTCCAGCATAAATTTAGCTCCTTTCTGTTGAAACATCTGTATTATTTAAGCATTTTTAAAGGGCAGTATCTATCAGTAAAGGGTAAGAAATGTGTAAAGTTTTTGTGCCGCTTTTGCCGTATTTGTAAAATGTCGGTTTTTTGGCTGATGTGAAAAAAGCACTTTATTTATATGTATTATTGTGGTAAAATAAAATAAGCAAATTATGCAGTAAGGAGATATATTATGGAATTAAAGGTAACTACAAAAACCAATGAATATCCTATCATTATAAAGGACAGC
>CABUWB010000388.1 GCA_902495025.1 uncultured Eubacteriales bacterium | reverse complement strand
TGCAACAGGTGAAATTGCAATACCTGCAAATATCAACCACAAGGCACTTTCCGCAGAGGGTATCGGCGGCGGCTTAAAGACAAAAATTAATGTAAACCTCGGTATATCTGGCGACTGCAAAAACTATGATATGGAAATGCAGAAGGTTGATATGGCAATCAAAATGGGCGCAGAGGCTATTATGGACTTAAGCAACTACGGCAAGACCAACACCTTCCGTCAGGAGCTTATCGCAAAGTCCCCTGCCATGATTGGTACAGTGCCAATGTATGACGCTATCGGCTACCTTGAAAAGGATTTGCTTGAAATTACCGCAAAGGACTTTTTACGTGTTGTTGAGGCACACGCAAAAGAGGGCGTTGACTTTATGACAATACACGCAGGTATTAACAGACGTGCCGTTGAGGCATTCAAGCGTGATAAGAGAAAAATGAACATTGTATCAAGAGGCGGCTCACTGCTTTTTGCATGGATGGAAATGACAGGCAATGAAAACCCATTCTATGAATATTATGATGATGTGCTTGAAATTCTGCGTGAATATGATGTTACAATAAGCCTTGGTGATGCACTCCGCCCTGGCTGCCTTGACGACAGCTCCGATGCAGGACAGATTGCAGAGCTTATAGAGCTTGGCAACCTTACAAAGCGTGCATGGGAGAAGGACGTACAGGTTATGGTTGAGGGCCCCGGTCACATGGCAATGGACGAAATTGCAGCTAATATGAAACTGCAGAAAAGACTTTGCCACAATGCGCCTTTCTATGTTTTAGGACCTCTTGTAAGCGACATCTTCCCTGGCTATGACCACATCACATCTGCTATCGGCGGCGCTATTGCAGCAGCAAGCGGCGCTGATTTCCTCTGCTATGTTACACCTGCAGAGCATCTTCGTCTGCCAGACCTTAATGACGTTAAGGAAGGTATTGTTGCCAGCAAGATTGCTGCCCATGCAGCCGATATTGCAAAGAAAGTGCCTCACGCAAGAGACCTTGACAACAAAATGGCTGAAGCTCGCCACAAGGTTGAATGGGAGGAAATGTTTAAGGTTGCCTTTGACCCCGATAAGGCAAGAGAATACTTTGAAAGCACGCCTCCTACTGACAGGCATACCTGCTCAATGTGCGGCAAGATGTGCGCAGTACGTACTACAAATATGATTCTTGAAGGCAAAAAGGTTGAATTTTGCACCGAAAAATAATACATAGGTATAATTTTACATAATTACAGCCCCGAGTAATAAATAAACGCTCGGGGCTGTTTTTTAATATATAAACAAGCTCCCGCAAATGCGGGAACTTTAGTTTTTAAACAGGATAGCCAACCTTTTTCTGTACTTTTCTTAAAGTCTTGTTTGCGATATAGGACGCCTTTTCGGCACCCTCCTTCATAACCTGTTCAATATAAGCCTTATCGGCAGAAAGCTCATTAAATTTCTTCTGTATTGGCTCAATTTCAGCAACAACAGCATCAGCAACGGCACTCTTAAACGCACCATAGCCGCAGCCTGCAAACTCTGCAACAGCCTCATCAATGGACTTTCCCGTAACAGCGGAGTAAATGTTAAGCAGGTTGCTTACACCAGGCTTATCCTCGCCGTATCTTACCTCGGTGTCGGAGTCTGTAACAGCTCTCTTAATCTTGTTTGCAATAGCCTTTGTATCCTCTAAAATATAAATTACATTGTTAGGATTATCACTTTCGGACTTGCTCATTTTACGCTCAGGATTTTGCAGCCCCATAATTCTTGCACCAATCTTTGGAATATAAGGGTCAGGTATTTTAAATACATCACCGTAAATTGAGTTAAATCTCGCCGCAATATCCCTGCATATTTCAAGGTGCTGTTTCTGGTCAGCACCAACAGGCACAAGGTCGCTCTGATATAAGAGAATATCGCCTGCCATAAGCACAGGATAGGTATAAAGACCTGCGTTTATATTATCTGCATGCTGAACCGATTTATCCTTGAACTGGGTCATTCTGTT
>CABUWB010000387.1 GCA_902495025.1 uncultured Eubacteriales bacterium | reverse complement strand
TTGCCGCCCCTACGATTGAAATCTTAGGGTATTATTACACCGCTAAACTCTAATTTAATTCACCACAATCCCTGCTCGGTATACTCCATCATATTATTTGTAAAAAACTCATCTTCCCTTTTAAAGCGCTCCTTATGCTTATTATAAAGCCTTTCGCTTATATCGTAATTTTTCCTTTTAAACTCGGCTCTTACAACAGGGTCAAGCACAACATCATATCCGTTATCACGCAGCCTAAGGCACAGGTCAATAAGCCTTTCCTCCTCGGGCAGCTCCTCATCAAAGCCTCCTATGTCATCAAACACACTGCGTTTAAATACCGCAAACAAATTCAGCGCATTACAGCTCTGTGCATAGCACAGCCTTTGCATATATCCGCCCGATTTAATGCTCTCGCCCTCCATAGCAACATCCATACCGCCGTCGCCGTCAAAGCAGACCGCACCCGATGTAACCCTGCCGTTATGTATGCCAATGCCGCCCGCAGCGCCCACGCCGTCAAGCGCAGCAAGGCTGATAAGGGTACATATATCCTTTTTTGAAAGCTCCACACCCTCGGGCACAACGGCAACAAAATCCTTTTCACAGCCGTTAAGCGCCCTATTGGTGCAGTGCTTTATAACACGACAGCCGCCCTTGCCTGCAAAGCGGTAATTACAGCGGTAAACCGCACTGCCGTTTTCATACGCCGCCACGCTGCCCTCAATTTTCTTTCTGAAAAGCTGGCTGCTTACCGCAAGCACACCTGCATTAATACAGTAGGGCTTTGCTGATATATCCATGGCAACCGAATTTTTGCTTATTCTCCAGTAATACAGCACACGCCTTACGTGCGCTATGCTCTGCGCCCTCTCCGTCAGCCTTAAAATAAGGTCATGGTCCTGACTGCCGTCAAAGTCGCTGTGCAGACCGCCCACCTCGTCAAAAAGGCTTTTTTTAAACATCGAAAAATGACATATATAATTATTGCCCCTTAAATTAAAGGGTGAAAAATCGGGCTTAAAATGTATAATTTCGGGCTTTTTTATATCCTCGGTAAAGCTCGCCTCATCACAGTAGATAAAGTCCGCCCCCTTGTCAGCCCTCTTGCGGTACTCAAAAAGGAGATTTGGCGCAAGCACATCATCATGGTCAAGCAGACCGACATACTCGCCCTCTGCCATTTCAACCGCCTTGTTTGTGTTTACGGATATGCCGTAGTTTTTATCAAGCCTTTTGTACTTAATACGGCTGTCGGCATAGCTCTTTACTATCTTAAAAGCAGAGTCGTTATCACCTGCATCGGCAAGGCACAGCTCCCAGTTTTGATAGCTCTGTGATATAACGCTCTCTATCATCTGCCGCAGATAATTTTCGGGCGTGTTGTAAAGGGGTACGGCTATGCTGAAAAGCACATCACCGTCATATACAACCGTCCTCTGACGTTCAAGCTCCGCCTGCGATGCCGTAAACTCCGCCGCATATTCCTCCGCACGTATTCTGTATTTAATTCTGTTTGCAGCTTTGGCACTTAACGCACCTATACCACCGTTTTTTATTACCCGTAAACATTTTTTAACAAGCATAATTTTTTCCTCAAGATAATTATATAGTATTTTATGCGGTGTAAATTAACACCTCAACATTTTAATCGTAGGGGCGGCAATCTGCCGCCCGTTAGCAATGATAATATGCTAAAATTAGGGCGGATATGGAATCCGCCTCGGGTTGCATAGGCGAGCAGTATTGCGCAGCAATACGACCAGCCCCTACGTAACCCACAATAGCATTTTTGCATCGCATACAAATTAGATGTTGGTTTGTTTGAATACCTTGCGTATAAGATAAATTTGAAAAAATCAATTAACGTTGTAATTAACTTGTAGGGGCGGATTCCATATCCGCCCGAATGTTGAACAAACCACAATGATTGACGGGCGGCAGGTTGCCGCCCCTACGGTAAATCCATAAGGTATTAATTGAATGTTAGGTTGTTAATATTAATGCGT
>CABUWB010000386.1 GCA_902495025.1 uncultured Eubacteriales bacterium | reverse complement strand
CTGCACCTCCGCATAATGCCTAAGCGGCTCAAAATGCCCGTAGCCCATAACAGGCGCAGCTATGGTTTCCCTGTATTTAATGCGTGGCTTTTTAAAGGCAATAGAAAAGCCAAAACGCTCCTTAATTATTCTCTCCAGCACCTCAAGCTGTATTTCGCCCATTGTGTTTATAACAATTTCGCCTGTTTCCTCACTGTAGCGCACCGACAGCGACGGCTCCTCCATATCATAGCTCATAAGAGCATTAAGTACCGTATGCACGTCCGTTCCGTCAAGTATTTCCACGCCTGCCTCCAGTGCCGAGGTCGTTTCAAAGTCCGCAGTTTTCACCTCGTTTGCAGCTCCGCCTTTTATTCTGTCCCCACACTGTGCAAGCGTAAGTCCGGTAACAGCAAAAATATCCCCTGCCGACGCCGTCTGCGCCGTTGTATACCTGTCGCCGTTATAAAAGCGTATTTCATTTATCTTTTCACCAACAATGTCCTCACCGCTGACAAAGGTAAACTCGTCCTTTACGGCAGCACTGCCTGTAAGCGCCTTCATAAAGGTAAGACGTTTGCCGTCCTCATGCCTTATTTTATAGACCACTGCGGAAAATTCACCGTCAGCTTTGTAGTCCGTTTCCGTCAGCATATCAAATATTTTTGTAAACTCCGCCACGCTCTCACCGCTAAGAGCAGACCCCTTTAATATGGGGAAGCATTTTCTTTGTGCCGTAAGGCGGCATATTGTTTCAAAAACCACCTCATCGCTTATATCCTCCTCCTCGAGGTAAAGCTCTGCAAAGTCCTCATCAATATCCGCAAGCTGCTCCTTGATTTCCTCAGTATATAAGGCTGAATAGGAGTCGATATACAGCCAGTTTTTCGTAAGACGTCTGTTTATGCCGCTTATGCCCCTGTCAGCGCTGGCATTTTCCATATCACATTTATTTATAAAAAAGAAGGTAGGCACGTTATAGCGCTCCAACAGTGAAAAAAGCGTTGCTGTATGCGGCTGCACACCTGCTGTTCCGCTTACAAGCAGAATTGCATAGTCAAGTGCACAGAGAGCACGCTCCGTTTCGGGCGAAAAATCAATATGCCCTGGAGTATCTATAAAATAATAGGTATTGCCGCCGTATTCAAACGACGCCTGTCCCGCAAATACGGTTATGCCCCTGTCACGCTCCACCGCCTGTGTATCAAGGTGCGAGGTACCGTTGTTTACTGCACCAAGCGTACGCACACTGCCGTTTACATATAAAAGCTGTTCCGAAAAGGTAGTCTTGCCCGAATCGACATGGGCAAGTATACCGATAGTTTTTTTCATAAATTATCACCCAATCTGAGTATAACGGAGAGGCTGTAATTTATCAAGAGAAATTTGACCCTGTGTATTATATGTGCTAAAATAGCCGAAAGAGGTGATATTATGACAGATATTGAAAACAGCAGATATGCCCAAAAAGCAAAAGCTCTTTTTGAGGAGGGTTATAACTGCGCCCAGTCGGTGTTTATAGCCTTTGAGGATATACATAAAATTGACAGAACATCAGCAGCAAAACTTTCGTCGTCCTTTGGTGCAGGACTTGGCAGAATGAGGGAGGTTTGCGGCTGTGTAAGCGGAATGGCACTTGCCGCAGGTATGATATGCGGCTACTCCGACCCCAACGCAAAGGAAGAAAAAGCCGAACACTATAAGCTGATACAATCCCTTGCAAATGAGTTTAAGCAGGCAAACGGCTCTTATATATGCAGGGAGCTGCTTTCGGGCATAAATAACAGCACCGACCCGACCCCCGAGGCACGCACCGCTGAGTATTATAAAAAACGCCCCTGCCCTATGCTTTGCGCAATTGCAGCAGCTATTCTGGAGGATAAGCTAAAGCTGTAAAAATAAAAAAGGCTTATGTTTTTGGACAGATATTAGTTAAAGGATAAATTAGAGTTTAGCGGAGTAACATTATCAACCTAAAATGCAAATCGATAACGTATGGATTTACTGTAGG
>CABUWB010000385.1 GCA_902495025.1 uncultured Eubacteriales bacterium | reverse complement strand
TGAGCTTTTGTAACTACAAAAGCTCACGTGCCAAAGCTGTAAAGGATTAATTAATCAGAGGTTCCTTAAATATATACTACAATAACAGAGGTGTTTTTATGAGCAGATATTACGCAGAGCTTGAAAAAGCGTTGAATTGTATAAGAAAAAAGACTGATTTTGTGCCATACCTTGCCATAGTTTTAGGCTCGGGACTGGGCGCACTTGCAGATGAAATAGATATTGTCGCACAGATAAGCTACAGGGATATTGAGGGCTTTCCAGTATCTACGGTAGAGGGACACAAGGGACGCTTTGTGTTTGGATATATTGAAGGCACACCTGTTGTAATTATGCAGGGACGTGTGCATATATATGAGGGCTACAGCGCAAAACAGGTGGTTATGCCCATACGCCTTATGTGTATGCTTGGGGCGCAGGTGCTTTTGCTCACCAATGCGGCAGGCGGTGTAAATACCTCCTTTGCAGCAGGTGATTTAATGGTGATAAGCGACCATATTTCCTCGCTTGTGCCATCTGCGCTTATAGGCGAAAATATTGATGAGCTGGGCGCACGTTTTCCCGATATGTCCAATGTATATGATAAGGAGCTTTGTGCTCTTATGCTCTCCTGTGGGGATAATCTGAAGGAGGGTGTTTATTGTCAGCTTACAGGCCCGCAGTACGAAACCCCTGCCGAGGTGAGAATGGTGCGCACCCTAGGCGGTGATGCGGTGGGTATGAGTACGGCATGCGAGGCAATGGCGGCGGTACACTGCGGTATGCGTGTGTGCGGTGTGTCGTGCATAACAAACATGGCGGCAGGTGTAAGTAACAAGCCGCTTTCACACTCCGAGGTACAGGAAACCGCCGACAGAACGGCAGATAAATTTAAGGCACTGGTAAAAAGGTTTGCATCAAATGTAAAGGACTGATTTTATGAAAATAAGGCTGCACAATGCAAAAATACTTACACTTGAAAACGGATTTGATATAATTAACGGTGAAATATGGACGGAGGACGGCACAATTACCTATATAGGTGCGCCGCAGAAGGAAATGCCTCTTTTTGACAGGGAGATAAATGCGGAGCAAAATCTGCTTATGCCATCGTTTAAAAATGCGCATACACACTCCGCAATGACCTTTCTGCGCAGTTTTGCTGATGATATGCCGCTTGAAAGCTGGCTGAACGACAAGGTGTTCCCAATGGAGGCACAGCGGCGTGAGGGCGACTGCTACAGCTTTGCAAGGGTTGCCATGCTTGAATACATCGAGGGCGGCATATCCGCCTTTATGGATATGTATGCCTTTGAGGAGGAAACCGTACAGGCGGCGCTTGATACGGGCGTGCGCTGTGTTCTGTGCGGCCCGCTCAACAACTTTACGGGCAGTGTGCAAAGGGAGCGTGAGCTGTACCAAAGGTACAATAATTCAAATCCGCTTGTGTCAAAGCAGTTAGGCTTTCATGCGGTTTATACAACAGATGAGGCTCTGCTGCGTGAGCTGTCGCTGCTTGCAAGGGAGCTTGGTGCACCTGTCTGTACCCACTGTCAGGAAACGGAAACAGAGGTTAAAAGCTGCATTGAAAAAACAGGCAAAACTCCGCTTGCGTATCTGGACGGTCTGGGTATATTCGATAACGGCGGAACAATCTACCATGGCGTATGGCTGAAAGAGGGCGACTATGAAATTTTAAAGGAAAAAAATATTTCAGTTGTTACCTGTCCTGCGTCAAATTTAAAGCTTGCAAGCGGCATAGCACCTGTTGAAAGGCTGACGGAGCAGGGCATAAATGTTGGTATAGGTACTGACGGTGCGGCAAGCAACAACTGCCTTGATATGTTCAGAGAGATGTTTCTGACAACGGCACTGCAAAAGTACAAAACACAAAATGCGGCGGCGCTTTCGGCAGAAAAGGTGCTGTATATGGCAACTGTGGGCAGTGCAAGGGCAATGGGACTTAACAGCTGCGACTGCCTTGCGCCGGGTAAAGCGGCAGATATAATTATGCTTGATT
>CABUWB010000384.1 GCA_902495025.1 uncultured Eubacteriales bacterium | reverse complement strand
CTGCAAGTAATTTTGACTTAGAAATAACTCTTACGATAAACTGCTATAAGGGCAGCTTTGCCGATAACACTAAACTTTATAATAACACCTTTACCATTAATTATATAGGAGATAGTTCAAACTCTGCCGTAAATGGTCAGTATTCACCGGAGGAGTGCTTTGAGTTTGATAAGGAAACAGGTACAATAACTGCATATTACGGCGGTCTTACAGAGGTTAAAATTCCGCCCGAAATTGACGGTGTTGCAGTAAATACGATAGGCTACAGCTCTTTCAGCAATAATAAGATTATTGAAAACGTTGTTATACCTGACGGCGTTAAATCACTTATGAGTTATGTTTTTGCACGCTGTGATAATCTGACAGAGGTTACCATGCCCGACAGCCTTGAAAGTATATCATCAGGTGTATTTAATTATTCAGGTCTTAATACCGTAAACCTTTATAGGGACAGCTATGCCGATAAAACAGACTTTTATCCTTCGGGCGTAAGCTTTAATTATATAGGTGATACAACCAAAACAACCACAACAGAGAGTACAACTACAACAACTACTACCACAACAACAGAAACAACAACCACTACTACCGAAACTACTACAACTACAGCGGAAAGTACGACAGAAGCCACACCCGAGAGTACAACCGAGAGTACAACGGAAACTACGACCGAGAGTACAAGTGAAAGCACAACCGAAAGCACCACAGAGCAGCTTTATATTTTTGGTGATGCGGATACAAGCGGAATACTTACCTCATTTGATGCGGCAAACATACTCTACTAGGCTTTAAACCTGTCATACATAACCGAAATAGACAAGGTGGTTTCCGACAGCCTGTATTATCTTGATGTAAACAGGGACGGCGCTGTTACTGCCTCAGACGCAACCTATATACTGCAAAAGGTGCTGGACAGTAATTTTAAAATGCCTTGTGAAAAATAAAGGCTTATGTTATAATTAAAAAAATTTTAATAGGATAGGATTTTATTTTATGTCAGATTTTGTTATTGTAACTGATTCTGCGGCGGATTTGTCCAAAAGCTATGCCGAAATGAATGATATAAGGATAGTACCGTTTTATATTACCTTTGACGGTGTTAAATATTATAAGGAAAATGTCGATTTAACGCATGATGAGTTTTACTCAAAAATATCAGAGGGTGTCATTCCAAAAACCTCATGTCCATCAATTAACGACTATGCGGAGGTGTTTAAGCAGGCTGTTGAAGGCGGCAAAAAGGTAATTTGCTTTTGTCTTTCCTCAAAGCTCAGCGGCTCGTACCAGAGTGCCTGCAACGCCGCACAGGAGTTTAATGCAGACGGCAAAAACGTTTATGTAATTGACTCATACCTTGCTACAGGCGCACAGGGTCTGCTCATAAATGAGGCTGTACGTATGCAAAACGACTCTCTTGATGCAGACGAGGTTTTTAAAATATGCGAGGAGCTTAAAATGACAGGTGAGGTCTTGTTTGTTATTGATGACCTTACCTATTTGCAAAAGGGTGGCAGAATTGGCAAGGCGTCCGCACTTATGGGCACGCTTTTAAATATCAAGCCTGTTATTATGTTAAAGGACGGCGAGCTTATACCTGTTGCCAAAATAAGGGGCAGAAAAAAGGCAGCTGCCGAAATTAAAAAGCTTGCTGCCGAAAATATGCTTAAATACGGCAGCTACTCCTGCACCATACTTAATTTTAAGCAGATTGGCGATATTGACGGCTTTGAAAACGGACTTAATATGACAATGTCTGCATTTTGTATAGGCTCTACAATCGGTTCTCACGTTGGTACAAGTGCGGCGGGTATTGCCTATATCAAAAGATATAATAAATAATAAAAAACAGGGCTGTCGCTTAAAATTGCGATAGCCCTGTTTTTTTTAAGTAAATTAATGTTTAACGCATTAATATTAACAACCTAACATTCAATTAATACCTTATGGATTTACCGTAGGGGCGGCAACCTGCCGCCCGTCAATCATTGTGGTTTGTTCAACATTCGGGCGGATATG
>CABUWB010000383.1 GCA_902495025.1 uncultured Eubacteriales bacterium | reverse complement strand
TAGGGGCTGGTCGTATTGCCTTGCAATACTGCTCGCCTATGCAACCTGAGGCGGATTCCATATCCGCCCTAATTTTAGCATATTATCATTGCTAACGGGCGGCAGATTGCCGCCCCTACAATTATGATGTTGGTCTGTTATTTTACTTCGCTAAACTCTAATTTATATTAATAAAAAGGGCTGTTGCAAAATTAATGCAACAGCCCTGAATTTTTAATATTATTCCTGAATATATGCAAGTAAAGCGATATGTCTTGCTCTCTTAACTGCTGTAGTAAGCATTCTCTGGTGCTTAGCACAGTTACCGGTAATTCTTCTAGGAAGAATTTTACCTCTTTCGGAAACATACTTACGCAGCTTAGCTACGTCCTTGTAATCGATAGAAGTAGCCTGCTCTGCACAGAAAGCACAAACACGCTTTTTTCTTCTGCCACGCTTCTTATTAACCATGGTTATAACCTCCTTGTAAAATTATCAAAATGGTAAATCGTTATCGCCTGCATCGCCGCCTGCGTCTGTAAACATGAAGCCGTCTGGCGCTGCATTATTAACGGGTGTAGGTGCTGACTGAGGATAACTTGGTGCAGATGACTGTGAATATTCACCGCTGCCCTTGTTTTCGCAGAACTCAAAATCGTCCACAATAACCTCGGTAACATACCTTTTTGCACCCTGCTGGTCTGTATAGTTTCTTGTCTGTATTCTGCCTGTCAACGCAATACGGTTTCCCTTATGGAAATACTGACCGATACTCTCGCCACGCTTGCCAAAGCAAACACAGTTAATGAAATCAGCAGTAGGCTCGCCCTCCTGCCTGTTTCTTGAATATGGTCTGTCAACAGCTACCGCAAAGCTGCAAACAGCAAGCGGTTCAGCAGACTGTGTATACCTGACCTCGGGTTCTCTCGCCATTCTACCTAACAATACAACTTTGTTCATATCGGCGACCCCCTTTAATTAAGCCTCTTGTGCAATAACTAAGTAACGGAGAACATTCTCCTTGATACGCATACGTTTTTCAAGCTCGATTGGAGTAGAAGCCTCAGAGCTGAAAGTAACGAATGTGTAGTAACCCTCGTTAAGCTTGTTGATTTCGTAAGCAAGTCTTCTCTTGCCCCACTCGTCAACCTTCTCGATAGTACCGCCAAATCTCTCGATAAGCGCCTGTACATCAGCGAGTTCAGCCTTAATAGCCTCCTCATCAAGGGTAGGGTTGATAACCACTGTTAATTCATACTTTTTCATTGAATTTACACCTCCTTTTGGACTTTGGCCCTTGCCTTATGCAAGAGCAAGGATATTTTCCTATGCGGCATACTGCCACACAATTAAAAATTATAACATTATTTTTTTTATAAGTCAAGACTTATTTTGATATTAGTTAAGCTGTATAATTGCAATTATAAATACTTAGGAGGGATAAACATGAACGATTCACTGGACAGGCTTTTAAAGCTGGCACTTGAAAGACCGCAGCTTAAAAAGGAGCTGCTTGCTACACAGACGGCAGACGACCCTCTGGACGCTTTCTGTAAAATAGCGACCGAAAACGGCTGCCCCATTACGGTAGGTGAAATTTTTACCCTTAACCAGACACTTTGCGATAATCTGCTTAAAAGCACTAACGGCGGCGCAACCTATCCAATTGAGGACTGGGCTGATGCCTATGAGATGTTTATGTCATCGCTTATATGATTAAAAAGGCTGTTGCATTGGTTACAATACGACAGCCTATTTTGTTTGACGGTACTTTGGGTTGATGGTGTAATAGAGTTTATCGGTGTAATAATACCCTAACATTTCAATCGTAGGGGCGGCAACCTGCCGCCCGTCAACCATTGTGGTTTGTTCTACATTCGAGCGGATATTATCATTGCTAACGGGCGGCAGATTGCCGCCCCTACAATTATGATGTTGGTCTGTTATTTTATTCCCCTAAACATTAATTTATCCCATAAAAAGGGCTATCGCAAAAATGCGACAGCCCTCTTTTTGTGGTTACTTAATCACACTTAAAATCGAGTGGACTTTCGATAAGTGATGCAACCTGGAAC
>CABUWB010000382.1 GCA_902495025.1 uncultured Eubacteriales bacterium | reverse complement strand
TTGAGTTAAGCACCTGCGGCTGAATATTTTTATCAAGCGAGAGTGCGTCAAATATTTCATCGGCACGTCTGCTGTTTTTTACATCATATAAAAGCGTACCTGCCGCATCTGATTTTTCGGTAGCAATTATGCCTGTCAGCTTATAGTTTATGTAGTCCTTTGGCATAATCATTTTATTAAGCTTTGCGTAATTCTGCGGCTCGTTTTCCCTAAGCCATAACAGCTTTGGCAGCGTAAAGCCCTCCAGCGCAAGGTTTGATACACAGTCAAGCAGCCTTTCACGCCCCACTGCGGCATAAATATCCCTTGTCTGCTTTGTGGTGCGTGTATCGTTCCACAGTATTGCCTTGCGTATTACCTCGCCGTTTTTATCGATAAATACGGAGCTGTGCATCTGTCCCGAGCAGGAAAGTGCAGATATATTGCCCTTTGAGAGCGGATATTTTTCCGTTATGTCGGCAATAGCCTCTTTTACCGCATTCCACCATATATCGGGGTGCTGCTCGCTCCAGCCTGCCTGTGGCAGGTCGGGTGTGTAGCTTACGGTGGCGGCGGTGCATACCCTGCCCTCATCATTTAACAGCAGTGCCTTAACGCCGCCTGTGCCTATGTCAATACCTAAAACATATTTCATAAAAATTACCTCCTAAAAAAACAGAGCTGCCAAAAGCGGCAGCTCATAAGAATTAATTTTCTTCCAGCAAGACAATCTCACGTATATTTTGCAGTTCATGTGCCACAATCAGCTTTGATGTCATAATACAAACCATATTTTTGGTATTAAAGCCAATCAGCTCGCCCTCAAAAATTTTATTCTGCAGGGTGGTGATTTTAATTTTCATACCACGTCTGTAGGTCTGACCATGAAAGCTGAACATCTCCAGCGGAAAAATTGTGTAGCACCTGTCAAGAACAGCCTTTAAATCGTCCTTGCCCGGTGCAACAGACTTTACTGCCTGCTTCATTATGCGGTGTATACGCACAAAGTTGCGTATTATCAGCGTAAGGCAGAAGGCAGCTATTGCCGAATACAGTATATCGCTTGCGTCTAAAGGAATATTAAGCCCGTTTAGCATAAAATTCGCCCCTTTCCATAAATGTAACATAAAAGTACGCAAACGGCAACAAAAACCGTTCACTGTGCTTATTTCTGTGCATTATTACTGTTTTGCCAAAGCATGTTGTTGATAAACTGCTTTGCCGTACGTCCCGACATACCCTTTTGGTTAAGCTCCCATTTAAGCGCCTCCTGTTTAAGGGTGTTTTCGTCCATATCAAGACCTCTGCGCTGTGCCATGCCCGTAACAATATTGATATATTCCTTAGGTGTTGGCTTGGGGTATGTAATGGTGATACCAAAACGGTCGGCAAGTGAAAGCTTTTCGTTAAGGGTATCGGTTGTGTGTATTTCTGCGTCCTCTGAGCCGGAGGAACGGTCTGACCATTTCTCCTGTATCAGATGACGGCGGTTGCTGGTTGCATAAAAAAGTACGTTGTCGGGCTTGCCCTCTGCGCCGCCCTCCAGCAGCGACTTCATATATTTGTACTGTATTTCGCCCTCGTCAAAGGAGAGGTCGTCAATAAAGATAATGAAGTATCTGCCCCTTGGACGTATGAGCTTTAAAATATCTGGCAGCTCTGCAATCTGCTCTTTTGTAATTTCAAGAAGTCGCAAGCCGTCCTCAAAATAACGGTTTACAAGCGCCTTGACAGAGGAAGATTTGCCTGTTCCCCTTGCACCCACAAGCAGCACATTGTTTGCATTGTAGCCGTTTATAAAGGCCTCGGTGTTTTCAATAAGCTGCTTTGTCTGCGCCTCGTAGCCTATAAGGTCGTCAAAGGTGATAGGGTCGGGGTGGGATATTCCCTTTAAGCTCTTTGTGTCATCATCATATCTGAATGAGCGGTAAATGGAAATATCGCCGCAGCCTGCCTTATTATGGAAGGCAATTATATCGTCAATTGTAAGCTCCTTATTTTCATCGGCGGTATTTTTTGCATTGACAGGGGTGTAGTTAAGCACCTCATCAATAGCCGCTGAAAGAAAGTGTGAGTCGGGCAGCTCGTGCAAATCTATATCCGCTATTTCCATAAC
>CABUWB010000381.1 GCA_902495025.1 uncultured Eubacteriales bacterium | reverse complement strand
TCCCACAAATCCATTTCCTTCAGCTGCCACAATATATAATATAAAATGCAAAAAGGATAGATACTATGTAACCGATATGGATAAGGATGATGTCCCAGAGCTTATAATAAAATACATAAGCGATGATGGAAGATTTGACGACTATGCTGTCTACACTTGCAAGAACAACACCCTATACTACTGCGGCAATATCAGAAATGTACTTGATGGCTGCTCCAGCGATGACGTATATGTTCAGAATGACTATCTAGGGGTGTTTGTATATGATTTCAGAGCGGATGGATACGTTCAGGTTATATTGGATAACAAAATAATAAGTCGAGGCAAAATCTGTATTACAAAATCAAAATAATAGGTCTGTAATATTTAGTATACTCATCTAAAAACTGAAACGGCGGAATTTTCCGCCGTTTTTTTAATTGATTTTATACAGCTCAAAGTCAATGCCGCTTTGTTTAAGCATTTCCTTGCTCATTTCGTCGGGATAAACCTCTTTTGCAATAATTTTTACAATACCTGCATTTATTATCTGTTTTAAGCACATATTGCAGGGGCTTGCGGTAACATACATAATTGCACCCTTGCACGACACACCGTTTACGGCGCATTGTGTTATGGCGTTATTTTCCGCATGTACTGCCCTGCAAAGCTCATGTCTTTCTCCGCTTGGAATATGCAGCTTTTCCCTTAAACATTCGTTAAGGTCGCAGCAGTTTGGTACACCCTTAGGCGCACCGTTATAGCCAGTTGCAAGCACCTGATTATCTTTTACTATAACAGCACCCACCTGTCGTCTTAAACAGGTTGAACGTCTGCTTGCAAGCTCAGCCATATTCATAAAATATTCGTCCCAGCTAATTCTTGCCATTGCAATTAACCTCCTATACGCTGCCTTACAGCCTCATAAATAAGTATACCTGCGGCTATGGACGCATTCATGGACTCTGCCCTGCCGGGCATAGGTATCCTTACAAGCTCATCTGCCATTGTGGCGGTTTCGGGCGTAAGCCCCGAGCCCTCGTTGCCTATAAGTATGGCTGTCGGCTGCTGTAAATCAATACTATATGGTGTGTTTACGCCGCCAAGGTGTGCCGCAAGCGTCTGCACGTTATGCCGCTTGCAGTCATTCAAGAGCTTTGGTATCTCCGTATTTGTATATATGGGCAGATGAAAAATTGAGCCCATTGTACCTCTTACAACCTTTGGATTATATAAATCAACAGTACCTTTGCTTAAAAATATTCCGTCAGCACCAGCAGCGTCAGCAGTACGGATAATAGTGCCGAGGTTGCCTGGGTCCTGCACATTTTCAAGTATAACAAAAAGCGGATTTTCGCTGTTAAAGGCATTTTCCTCTTTATGCTTGAATTTGTGGCATACCGCAACTATGCCCTGCGGATTTACCGTATCCGATAGTCTGGAGAAAATTGCGTCGCTTGTAAGGCACAGCTTTTTTGTAGGCGGATATTCGCCCTTATAGCTTTCGGAAACAATTACATACTCAATTAAATCCATATCGTTTATTTCCGATACAAGCCTTTCACCCTCAAGCACAAAAAGTCCTGTTTTGTCCCTTTCCTTTTTGCTGGCAAGCGCAATGGTCTGTTTTATATTTTTGTTATTTATACTTTCAAGATATTTCATATTGTTTCCTAACTGTATTTTTGTATTTTATCGTTGCTGCCTATTATAACAAGTATATCGCCCTCATTTATTTTTTCAGTAGGCATGGGTGATACAATGGCAGTGCTGCCACGCTTTATTGCAACTATGTTAAAGCCTGTGTTTGCACGTATATTGGCACCTGCAAGGGTTTTGCCTATCCACTCGCTTTTAGGCGCAAGCTCTGCTATTGAATACTCGTCCGAAAAGTTGATAATTTCAATAATGTTTGAGGTGATAAGACTGGTTGCAAGTCGTCTGCCCATATCCCTCTCAGGCATAACAACCTTGTCTGCGCCTACTTTTGAAAGTACATTGGACTGCTTTTTATCCTTTGCCTTTGCAATAACCGTTTCAACCCCCAGCTCCTTGGCGGTAAGCGTAGCCATAACGGCAGATTCAAGGCTGTCGCCTGTTGCGATAATTACAACGTCGCAATTTT
>CABUWB010000380.1 GCA_902495025.1 uncultured Eubacteriales bacterium | reverse complement strand
TATCCGCTTGCACCGCCGTTTTTTGTAATAGCAACGCAAAACCCCGTTGAAACACAGGGGACATATCCTCTGCCCGAAGCACAGCTAGACCGTTTTATGATAAGGCTTTCGCTCGGCTATCCCACTGCGGAGGAGTACATAAGCCTTGTAAACACTCACAGCAGCGGCAGTGTCTTAGACAGCCTTGCACCCGTCTGCACAGCAGAGGACATAATATCAGCACAAACAGAGTGCGAAAAAGTATTTATTCACAACGACCTGATAGCCTACATAGTAAGCCTTGCAGAGGAAACACGCACCTGTGAGGGCATTACACTGGGTTTAAGCACAAGAGGAATTTTATCTGCGGTACGTATGGCAAAGGCTTATGCCTGTGTTAAAGGCAGGGCGTACGTGATACCCGAGGATATAAAGCTGATTTTCCCTTATATCTGCTGCCACCGCCTTATACTTTCGGGCGGTTACAGACACAGACCCGATTTTGCACGCAGCACTGCCGACAGCATACTTGCACGCATTACCGTTCCTACAGAGGACTGGTCAGCCGACTAAGGGGGATTTATATGGAAATAATCGTTATTATGCTGACAGGCTTTGTACTGTACATAATTGAGGGTGCGCTTTACAGCCGCCTGTGGCACAGAGGACTTGACGCAAAGGTCAGCATTAAGCCCTCACCAGCCTACCCCGGGGACAAGTGTGTACTTGAAACGGAGCTGTCAAACCGCAAGTTGCTGCCCCTGCCATGGCTGTGGATAAAGCTGCATATAAGCTCCTATCTGCACTTTGAGGACAGCCCCAAATCAAACGGTGATTACGTTTACCGAAACGCCCTTTTCTGCATTATGGGCTGGCAAAAAATTGAAAAAACGCTCCCCTTTACCTGTACAAACAGGGGATACTATCCGCTGCGCTCCTTTGAGGTGGTCGGCACAAGCATACTGTTTAACGGCAAGCACAATTTAAGCTTTAATGCGCCCTGTGCGCTGACCGTTTATCCCTCACTGCTTGATAAGGACGAAACTGAAGTGCTGCTTTCAAGGCTTGACGGCATTACCGCAGCAAGAGGCTTTATAAATCCCGACCCGTTTGAATTTTCGGGCATAAGGGAGTACAGTCCCACCGACAGCTTTCGTGATATTAACTTTCGTGCATCTGCGCATACGGGAGTGCTTATGTCCAACACGCACAACCCTACAATCAAGGGTGAAATAGCACTCTTTCTCTGCTTTAAACTTTTAAAGCAGGGCTTTGAGGAGGAAAGATTTGAATATGCAATTTCACTTGCGGCAACGCTTGCAGAGCACTATATTTCAAGCGGCTTTTCCGTTTCGCTCTACTGCAACGGACTTGACGGTGCCGCAGGCTGCATTACCGAAATTAACGGCGGCATAGGCGATGGTCATTTACAGGATATATATGAGGCGCTTGCAAGGACAAGCTACACAAAATATGAGGATATAGGTGTGCTTGCACCCGTTTCTCTCATGCCTGTAAGTGCTGCTGCAATATTTATATCACCTACCGTTGATATGCCGATACTTAACCTTTACTCACAAATTAGTAAAAAATATTCCGCCGTACGCTGGCTTTATCCTGTTATGGAGTTTGATGCGCCACGCGCCACACCACCTGCGGATACTGCCGAAATTATATGTGTACCGCCTGTAAGGAGCTGATTTTATGCCTGCTTTGCGCAAATTTTCAGAAAGCATGACAGAGGATTTATTCCACTTTAATCTGCTTGTTATCCCATTTTCGTTTCTGCTTGGGGCGATAACAGGCGGACTTTCGCTGCCGCTTTCACTGCTTATGTTTATACCTCTGCTGCCTTATTATTATTTTTTAAGGCAGAGTGTTGAAAAGCTGTCGCTGTTTCTTTTTCTTACATGGATAACCTGCGGCATAGGGCTTTTAACACCGCATAAGGTGATATATACGGTATTTATTGCCCTTTTATGCTCGCACAATGTAAAGTGCAGAACACAGGCTAGTGCCAAGCTCGCAATAAGCTTTGAACTGCTGTGCTTTCCGCTTGTTTTTCTTGCGGTGCTGTACATAGGCGCTGATTACCTGCATATACCGCAAATGAAAGGTTTTATTTACGCACAGGCACTTGC
>CABUWB010000379.1 GCA_902495025.1 uncultured Eubacteriales bacterium | reverse complement strand
TGATGCAATGTATGGCATGTATGACTTGGACGGAGGTGATAAGCATTGATTTTCTGTGAGCTTTATGGTGCGTATTACAACGCTGTTGCAAAAATAATTGCTGCCGCATTAAAAGCACCTGTCAGCAAAACGGAAATGAGAAAAATTATTGAAGAACATGCCTTCTCCGAAAGTGCTGTTGCCATTGAGCCAGCACTTACACAGGAGCGCTGGCAGCTTATACGCAGTGACGGCGCAACACCTATTGAACATAAACCGAGTATGCCGCTTTCGACACTGCAAAAGCGCTGGTTAAAGGCTATAATGCTTGACCCTAGAATAAAGCTATTTGACTTTGAGATATACGGGCTTGATGAGGTTGAGCCATTGTTTACGCCCGATGATGTATACTTGTTTGATAAATATGCCGACGGCGACCCCTACGAGGACGAGGGCTATATTTCACGGTTCAGGCTTATCCTTGATGCCATAAAAAGGCAGTATCCGCTGCGTATTGAGGCAGTAGGCAGCAAGGGCAGCAAATCTTATTCGGTTGTAATGCCGCAATTTCTTGAATATTCCGAAAAGGACGATAAATTCAGACTGTTTACCATGGGGCGCAGATATGGCAAAACAATAAATCTTGCCAGAATACTGTCCTGCAAACCTTACTGTGGAAAATTTGAAAGCCGCCCCATGCAGCAAATTTCCTCCTCAAAAAGTGTGGTTATTGAGCTTTTTGACGAGAGAAATGCACTGGAAAGGGTTATGCTTCACTTTGCCCACTTTGAAAAGGAGGCTGAACGCCTTGATAACAGGCGCTACCGCATAACTATCCGCTATAATAAGGACGATGAATCGGAAATAGTTATCCGCATACTCTCCTTTGGTCCGTTTATAAAAGTTGTTGAACCCGAAAGCTTTGTATTATTAATAAAAGAAAGACTTAAAATGCAAAAAGGCTGCGAGCTGTTATAAGTTCGCAGCTTTTTTTCCACGATAAATCAGCCTGCCTGTTGTATTATGTATCTACAAGGTTGCTTTTGCGTGTGATTTATGATTTTCACTGCGGTGCACGAGGATATTCCAAGGTGTATGCCAAGCGGACTTGTGATATTGCAATCGTTTAACGATGAGGTTCGACTCCTCATATTGCAGATTTTAATACTGCACATCATTATCTGATGTGAGCGCAGATTTGCAAAGCTAAAACAGAGTACAGTAAAGTACATGGAAACCAGAATACAGTTATCCACGCAGGGTACTGCCATCGTGTCCACGACACTCCGACACTCCCTGCAATACATATTTTGCCTTGTTCCAAGGCAGATACCGTATGTCGGAGCTAAGGGTCAAAGACCTGTTCTTCCACCCTTAAATCCTCATACTTAAGCCTAAGACCGCAAAATATGTATGGATAACTGCTGACGACTATTAACCAAGGGAGGTTTATTAATATGAAGAAAATTATAATTAATGAAAATCAGAAAGGCTTTTTATTCAACAGCGGTAAATTTGTAAAGCTTTTAAACGCAGGTAAATACTATCTTTTTGGCGACAGGGAGATTGAAATAACCGACATCTGCCAGCCAATGCAGCCACTCAGATGCGAGCTTGACACCCTGCTTGCAGACAGGGATATTGCAGGACTTACCTCGGTTGTTGAGGTTGGCGATACAGAGCTTGCACTCCACTTTGTAAACAGCAAATTTTCAGGCGTTCTCAGGCATGGCAAATATGCTTTCTGGTCAATATCAGATAAGCACGAGTATAAAATTGTTGATATTTCATCGCCAGAGGTTGCAGAGGACGTACCAGAATACATATTTTCAAAGCTGCCATCATCTGTTTATACCAAGGTAGAGGTTGCAGAGTATCAGAGAGCACGTCTGTACTTTAACAACAGGCTTGTACGTATTCTTGAGCCAGGTACATACTATTTCTGGAAAAACAATATACGTGTAGATGTCGGCTTTGTTGATACACGCTTAACACAGATGAATATCACAGGGCAGGAAATTATGACGCAGGATAAGGTTTCGCTCAGGATTAACTTTGTGTGCAGTTACAGAATTGCCGACTATGTTAAAATACTCACCGAAATTGACGACTATGCCGAGCAGATGCACGTTGCGGCACAGC
>CABUWB010000378.1 GCA_902495025.1 uncultured Eubacteriales bacterium | reverse complement strand
TAATGAGAAACGGAGCGTCATCATCCGAAGAATGTATTGATTCATCAGATTCAGTCAAAGTATACTCATAAGCACCTCCATTTCTAATATTCAATGCTTCTAAATTTTTTATAACAATATAATCATGATTTTTTTCGTATACATTAATAAAATCATAATAACCATCAATTTTTAATGGTAAATTATTTGCATCCCAAGCTGCATAAGCAATTTTAACATTCTTTACATCTGTTCCAGAATTGTTTTTTATAATAGGACTTAAAAAATCACAATAACTCTCTCTATAGTATGTATTCTTATCTCGTATAGTCTTCCTATTAACATACTTTGTATCCTGCACAAATACAGGTTGTGCTGCAATAGCAGCATTTAACTCTGCTAAGCTGGTTGTAATTTCAGTTGTTGTTTCGATAGTTGTTGTTGCAATAGTTGTAGTTTCGATAAGTTTTTTACCTGCATATGCATTACACCAAGCCTCATAACATGGATTTTCCCAAGTGTTACCATAAAAATCAGTATAATTCTTTATTATAAATTTCATTTTTTCGGTTACCATAAAGAAATTTACTTCATCATTTTCAGGTGTTAGATATAAATTGTCGCAGGAATAAGTTCCGCCGGCAGGAATATTAACTGCATTTAAGTAACCTATAGCAACATATTCAGAATAATTTTCTGATGTGTTTTCAAAAGGTTCTGGCAAATTATTATCATCCCAGCATACATATGCAATCCGAATATTTTTTATATCTGCATCTGAATTGTTAGTGATATTAAGCAACCACAAATAATCTATGTCAGAATATTCACCCTGCACAAATACAGGCTGCGCTTCAATAGCCGCATTTAACTCTGCCAAACTTGTTGTATCCCCAGTTTTTGTTTCAATAGTTGTTTCACTTTGCAATGCGTTATCTGCGGTATGTTCATCACCTGCATTACCGCAGGCAGATAATAGCAGCATACAGCTAACTAATGCGAATAATAATTTCTTTTTCATAAAAAATCATCTCCTTTTTTTATTTTGCCTTGGGTCTTTTGTATCCCTTGGAATACGCCAAGGACTCCCCTTTGCATCCTGTTCAGCATAAATTATTCCCTCACGGCACCACCTAGACACCGTTGCTTGGCTTACACCAAAAATCCTTGCCGCCTCCTTTGTACCCATATATTCTCCCATAGCATCACCTTCCAAATACCATTAAGATTATTTTACTGTTAAAGTATACTTTTTGGCAGTTAGTATTTAACAAGTGAATTTTAAATTATTATGTTGACTTTTGACTAAAAAATAGATATAATAAGTGTAAGTAATTATATATTTTTACTATTATTATAAAAGTATACCATACTAGCAATTTTTGTTCATATTTTTAATTTCATTAATAACCCTATAGTATGTAACCTGGCACACGCCCATTATCTTCATAGCCTGTTTTTGTGTAATCTCTTTGCGTTTAAACCTTTCATAAAGCTCCACGTAGTCCTCAGCCTTATATTTTTTAGGTCTGCCAAATTTAACGCCCCTTATTTTGGCGGCGGCAATGCCCTCTGCCTGTCTTTGGCGTATATTTTTACGTTCATTTTCGGCAACGTAGCTTAAAAGCTGCAGCACCAAATCACTTATAAGCGTACCCAGCAAATCCTTATTTTTTGTGGTATCAAGTATGGGCATATCAATAACGGCAATATCAGCATTTTTAACCTTTGTTATTATGCGCCACTGTTCAATAATTTCATTATAATTTCTGCCAAGGCGGTCAATGCTTTTTATAACCAGCACATCGCCCTTTTTCAGCTTTTTCATAAGCTTTATATAATTTTCCCTGTTAAAGTCCTTGCCGCTTTGCTTATCAACATAAATATTTTTAGCCGCAACTCCCCTTTCGCTCATTGCAATAAGCTGTCTGTCCTCTTTCTGCTCCCTTGTGGAAACACGTACATATCCGTAAATCATTCATATATCTCCTTTTATTTTGCTTTATTTTCAAAAATCATCATAGTTTATTATAACTGCCAAAAACTGCCTTGTTGAATTGTAAAGTATATTTTTCCTTTGGCGGGGCAAGCTTATTTCAGAGCTTAATTTTGGAGGTATAATTATGGCATTGAATAAGGTTGAAATATGCGG
>CABUWB010000377.1 GCA_902495025.1 uncultured Eubacteriales bacterium | reverse complement strand
TTTTCATATCCCTCATCAAAGGTGAGGTAAATCGTCTTTTGGGAGGTATCCCCAACATAGTAGGCGGAGTATTTTTTATAGTCAATACCGCCCTGTACGGAGGGAGTTTTATGCTCCTTATTGCTTTTAAAATACCAGCTGCGCTTATCGTTTGACAAGCCTGCGGTATTGATAATATTTACGGTGGTAGCCTCCGTAGTCGCTTCCGTTGTGGTAGTGGTGGTTGTGGTTGTCAGTGTCTTTGATATTTCAAGGCTTTTTTGTGCATCATCACTTATACCGCCTACAATGGAAAGCGCAACGGCAGCACCTGCCGCCAGAGCTGTAACACCTGTCATTGCATAAAGCTTCAAAGGCATCATCTCCTTTTATTAATCATACCACAACACAGTAAAAATTTCCACAAAAACATTTTAAAATTAAAGACTTTTTTAAACAAAATTAACACAATTATCCTATTTTTTGTTTAAACTTTACCTATCCGTCACTTTTCACAAACCATGGCACAATGCCTGCCCGATTTTAATTAATTGTGCACTGTGCATTGTGCCGTATCATTTTGTATAACATTACCCTGTAAATAATGGTATAATTAAATTAATTTAATTGCAAAGGAGCTTTATTTATAATGAAGAAATTAATAAGCATATTACTAAGCACAGTAATTTTAACAGGCAGCATTACTGCTGCACATATCAGCGGCCCGACAGCGGTTTATGCCGCAGAGCCTGCCCTCACCTCTGCCGTAGGCGACAGGGAGCTTATTTATGCAACATGGTCAGATGACAGCAACGCCGCAGCGGCAGCCGTTTACTATAAAAAGAGTACCGACACCGCTTACACCGTTGTTGACGCTCCCCTTGTAAGGCAGAACGGAACGGGCGGCAGGGTTGATATACCGGGTCTTGCTGCAGGCAGCTACGATATACGTATTGTCACCTCGGGCGGCACAACCCTCGCAAGAAAGGACATACCCGTTGAGGCTGACGACCGCAGCGGCTATGCGCATTTTAACTATACCTCAGGCATAGGCGGCTACAATGACGACGGTACGCCAAAAAGCAATGCCAAGATTTTATACGTTACAAACGAAAACAAGAATACCGTTACACTTAACGACAGAACAGGCATAGGCAATATACTGAAAAATGCCTCGGAGATAAGCACACCGCTTATAGTGCGTATCATAGGCAAGGTTGACACGCAGACAAGGGACTCAGACGGCACAAAAACAACCGATATTAATAACGGCGTTGTTGCCCTTAACGGTCTTACTGACAAGGAAATGACCGCCGACTCCTACTTTAATATGCTTGATGTGGCACAGGGCAAAAATATCACCGTTGAGGGTATAGGTGATGATGCCGTTATTGAAAAGTGGGGCTTTACATGGAGCAAGTGTGAGTCCATAGAGGTTAAAAACCTCAACTTTACCAAGTACCCCGAGGACGCCTGCTCAACAGCAAACAGCAGCAAGAGAATATGGTTTCACGAAAACACCTTTGACGTGGGTGAAAACAAATACGACCTTACCGAAGAGCAGGACAAGCATGAGGGCGACGGCTCCACTGACATTAACGGCGCTACCTATGTAACACTCTCCTACAACCGCTACAACAACTGCCACAAAACCTCGCTCCATGGCGGCAGCGACTCGGCGGCAACACAGTACAACATTACATGGCACCACAACTATATGAACCAGAGTTCATCACGTATGCCGCTTGTAAGGCACGCAAACGTGCACAGCTACAACAACTATTTCTACAAGGGCAGCAAATGTATTGATGCAAGAGCAAGCGCATGGGTATTATCCGAGGCTAACTATTTTGATAACTGTTCAAAAGCACTGCTCACCACCGCAAGCTCATCTCAGGGAAACCCTGTTATAAAGAGCTGGAATGATGTATTTTCAAGCTCGGGCACGTCCGACGGTGCAGGCACAATACATATTGCTGCAGCAAGAGATGAGGTTTATACCGAAAGTGAAAATAAGGAAAGCTACCACAACTTTGATACAAATACATCAAAATTCTACTACGACAGCACAAACAAGGCAAGTGATGTAACCAACCTTACTGACGCAGAGCAGGCAAAGGCTGACTGTATTGCATTAAGCGGCGTACTTGTAAGCGAAAACGTA
>CABUWB010000376.1 GCA_902495025.1 uncultured Eubacteriales bacterium | reverse complement strand
GGCGGACAAATGCTGCTTGTTACTTATGGTGAGGGTTGGTATCAGGAATGGGGCAGCCCTGCAAGAAAATTAAAAGCGGGTGATGTGGTTAATATTCCTGCAGGGGTTAAGCACTGGCATGGTGCGGCGGCAGAGTCTTGGTTTCAGCATTTAGCAGTTGAGGTGCCGGGTGAAAACTGCAAAACCGAATGGTGTGAGCCTGTTTCTGATGAAGAATATGAAAAGCTGTAATTAAAACAACACAGGAGGATTTATTATGGATTATGTTACATTAAACAACGGAGTAAAAATGCCGCAGTTAGGCTACGGCGTATATCAGGTTTCGCCTGATGAGGCGGAAAGATGTGTGCTTGACGCCATTGAGGTTGGCTACCGCTCAATCGATACGGCGCAGGCTTATGCCAATGAGGAGGGCGTCGGAAATGCGGTTGCAAAATGCGGCGTGCCTCGTGAGGAGCTGTTTATAACCACAAAGGTATGGATAAGCAATGCAGGCTATGAAAAGGCAAAGGCGTCTATTGACCAGTCCTTGAAAAAGCTGAAAACCGACTATGTTGATTTGCTTCTTATACATCAGCCCTTTAACGACTACTACGGCACATATCATGCAATGGAGGAGGCTTATAAGGCAGGCAAGGCAAGGGCGATAGGGGTTTCAAACTTCTATCCCGATAGATTTATAGATATTGCAAACTTCTGCGAGGTTGTACCTGCGGTAAATCAGGTTGAAACCCATGTTTTTCAGCAGCAGAAAACTGCAAAGGAGTTTATGAAAAAATACGGTACGCAGATTGAGTCATGGGGTCCCTTTGCCGAGGGCAAAAATGACTATTTCAACAATCCCGTACTAAAGGAGATAGGCGCTAAGTACGGCAAAAGCACTGCACAGACGGCACTTCGCTTTCTGCTGCAAAGCGACGTGGTGGTAATTCCAAAGTCCACACACAAGGAGAGAATGGAAGAAAACTTTAATGTTTTTGACTTTGCGCTCGATAGTGAGGATATGAGGAAAATAGAGGCGTTGGACACTGCCGAAAGCCTTTTCTTCTCTCATTACGACCCACAGACGGTGGAGTGGTTTATGTCGTTTGCAAAGCGATAAAATTGAAATGTCCCTGTTAATTTCAGAATTGACAGGGACTTGTTTTTTGTATGAATTTTTACTTAGGTACTATATTTTTTGTGGGTTTTGTTGTATAATATTGGATATAAATTAAGGGGTTTGCAGAATTGATGTAAGTTTTGCAATTTACATAGAAGGAGAAATGTGGTATATGTGGACATTATATGTGCTGGGAACGGTTATATTATGGGGAATTACAGATATATTTTATAAAAAAGGCGCAAACAGGGACGATAAATATAAGCCCTTTAAGTTCTCTGTTTCGATAGGACTTATTTTTTTCATAATTGCGGTATGCTACATAATAGTAAGGGACGAACCCTTTACTATATGGGAAAGTGCAATAAGATTCTGGCCGATAACATTATTCGGAATAATTTATGCCGTAGTAAATACATTTACCTTTCAGGGCTTTATGTACAATGAGGCGTCTATTGTTGCGCCTGTTGAAAACACCGCAAACGGCTCCTATGTAATACTTTTGATTATTATTTATGCAATCCTTGGCAGAATTAAATCCGTATGGGATATTCTTACCGTTTATAAACTCATAGGTATTATATTGATATTTATGGGTCTTTTTGCTCTTGGTATTGTGCAAAACAGGGAAACCAAGGCTAAGGGTGCTGTTAAAAAGGAAATGCTTAAGGCAGGTGCAGGTGCACTTGTTTTCCCTGTGGTATTTTCGCTTATGGACGGACTGGAAACCGTTATTACGGGCTTATGTCTTGATAAAACCTTTGGCTTTGCAATGCCCGAGGGCGACGGTGTAATTATAATCGGTATGGAGTATGCTGTTTTTGCACTTTTCTTCTGGCTGTATGTAAACTATAAGGAAAAGCGTGTGTTCAATCCGTTTACAAAATCAAATATGCCTTTAATAGCCGGTGCCTTATGCGATAATGTGGCAGTTGTATTATATGCCTATGCAATGGCTATCGATTCGGTTGCAACTGACCCAGTGCTTTCGGTATATCCCGTACTTACCGTCCTCTTATCCGTGTTTTTACTGAAAGAAAGGCT
>CABUWB010000375.1 GCA_902495025.1 uncultured Eubacteriales bacterium | reverse complement strand
ATTCCGCAGGGTGGGCTTTGCCCGCCCGAGGGATAATGTGGCTTAATTTTGTAAAATTAAGCCATCCCGAAGGGATTTGCATTTATTGCATAAATGCAAACGGTGTCGAGTAGCTTGATACGAGGCACGGGTTGTTACTACCTTGGTGGGTACGCCAGTACCCCAGCAAGATGAAATGCACGCAGTGTATTTCATCTTATCGGTGTGTTGCGCCAGCGACACACCGATAAACTCTAATTTATAATAAAAAACAGGGCTGTTGCAAAATTAATGCGACAGCCCCAACTTAATTATTAATCCTCTAATCTTGCCTCAAGCTTAGCCTTAGCGTCCTCATAACCGGGCTTGCCAAGCAGTGCAAACATATTCTTCTTATAAGCCTCAACACCTGGCTGGTCAAACGGATTTACACCAAGCAGGTAGCCGCTTACGCCAAGAGTCTTTTCAAAGAAGTAAACAAGCTCGCCAAAGGTATATGCGTCAGCCTTTTCAACCTCGATAACCATGGTAGGTACACCGCCGTCAATATGTGCAAGATATGTACCGCCGAAAGCCTTGCTGTTTACATACTGTATGCTCTTGCCAGCAGCAAAGTTAAGACCGTCAACATTTTCTGGGTCGGTATCAATAACAATATCCTTTTTGGCGTTTTTAATCCAGAGTACGGTTTCAAATAAAAATCTGCTGCCGTCCTGAATAAACTGACCGATTGAATGAAGGTCGGTTGAGAAATTAGCGCTTACAGGGAAAATACCCTTCTGGTCCTTGCCCTCACTCTCAGCATAAAGCTGCTTGTACCACTCGCCAAACATTGTGAGAGATGGCTCGTAATTTGCAAGTATCTCAACATTTTTACCCTTTCTGTAAAGGCAGTTTCTAATAGCTGCATATTTAAGACAGTCATTAGTTTCAATTGTACCATCCTTATACTTAGCTGCAGCATCGGCAGCACCCTGCATAACAGCGTCAACATCAATGCCCGCAGCAGCCATAAGCAAAAGACCCACAGGTGTAAGTACGGAAAATCTGCCGCCTATATCATCGGTAATAACAAAGGTTTCATAGCCCTCCTTATCACAAAGTGATTTAAGAGCGCCTCTTGCCTTGTCGGTGGTTGCAAAAATTCTCTCCTTTGCACCCTCCTTGCCGTACTTATCCTCAACCATTTTTTTGAAAATTCTGAAAGCGATTGCAGGCTCGGTTGTTGTACCCGACTTTGAAATTACATTTACAGAGAAATCCCTGTCGCCTAAAATTTCAATAATATCGTTTAAGTAGTCAGAACTTATGCTGTTGCCCACAAAGTAAATTTCAGGAAGACCAGGGTGCTTTTTAAGGTTGTAATTGCTGCCGTTGATAAACTCCAGCGCAGCCCTGCCGCCAAGGTATGAGCCGCCTATACCTATTACAATAAGCACCTCGCTGTTTGACTGTATCTTTTTAGCCGCAGCCTTGATACGTGCAAACTCCTCCTTATCATAGTCAAAGGGCAGATTTACCCAGCCGAGGAAATCGTTGCCCGCACCTGTCTTTTCATTAAGTGTTTTGTTGGCAAGCTCAACCATTGCCTCCATCTTTTCCAGCTCTCCCTGTGCCAGAAAACCCTCAACACCCTTAGTTTTAAAGTTAATAGACATATTGCATCCATCCCTTCTTTATGTAAATAATTATAAATTGTCAATAGTAGCAAAGGTATAACCCTTTAAACGCAAATCGTCAATTATCTGCGGCAGCGCCTCGGTATTGGAGCTTGATACTGCGTGCAGTAGAAGAATTGCGCCATTGTGATATTTTTCCATAACGGTATTATAGGCAACCGTTTTGCCAGGCTGTGCGTCTGTAAGCCAGTCCTTATAGGCAAAGCTCCAAAAAATGGTTTTGTATCCGAGGTTATGGGTAAGGGCAAGCGTTCTTTCACTATACTCTCCCATCGGCGGTCTGAAAACCTTTGGCATATCACTGCCTGTAAGCTGCTTATAGGCTGCCTCCGTCTGCGTAATTTCGTTAATAAACTCGCTGTCGCTTAACGAAGGCGAGCTTAAATGCCTTACGCTGTGGTTGCCGACGATATGCCCCTCCTCATACATACGCTTTATAAGCTGCGGATTACGCTTAATATAGTCCTCCGTAACAAAAAATGCCGCCTTAACCTGCTTTT
>CABUWB010000374.1 GCA_902495025.1 uncultured Eubacteriales bacterium | reverse complement strand
TGGCAACTGGTTAATTTCGTTCTGCTGGCGGTTATATGCCGCCTCGAGCTGCCTTTTGTTAAGCTCATACACACGCAGAAACTCATTGTAATCACCTGTATAGCGTGTAAGGTGGGCGTTTTCAACGTGGTATATTACATTTACAACCTCGTTTAAAAACTCCATATCGTGCGATATGAGGATAAAGGCATTTTCGTAGTTCAGCAAATATTGTTTAAGCCATGCGATATGCTCCTCGTCGAGGTAGTTTGTAGGCTCGTCAAGCAGAAGAATGTCGGGTACCTGCAAAAGCAGCTTGCCTAAAAGCACCTTTGTTCTCTGACCGCCCGAAAGCTCCGCAACGTCGCTGTCAAGCCCCAAATCGGCAAGACCTATACCTGCGGCAACCTCTGCAAGCTTTGTATCAATTGAGTAAAAATCGCCTGTGTCAAGTATATCCTGCAGGGCGGCTGCCTCCTCCATGAGCTTGTCAACATCTGCACCCTCGTCGCCCATTCTGGCATAAGTGGCATTAAGCTCGCTTTCAATATCGTAGAGGTAGTCAAAGGCACTGCGCAGTGCGTCCCTTATGCTTTTGCCCTTTTCAAGCTCAGCGTGCTGGTCAAGGTAGCCTACACGCACCCTGTTTGACCACTGTATAACACCCTCGTCGGGCATAAGCTTGTTTGTTATTATCTTCATAAAGGTTGACTTGCCCTCGCCGTTGGCGCCTATAAAGCCTATATGCTCGCCCTTGTTGAGCCTGAACGACACGTCCTCATATATTACCCTGCCGCCGAAGGTGTGGCTCATATCCTTTACCGTAAGTATACTCATTTTATTTTTCCTTTCTTATGGGAACACTGATTAATTCACTAAAGCAGGTTTGAGATAAAATTTTCCAGACCGACGAAAATGACCGCAGGCGCAGCCTATGAGCTGCGTTAAGGGAGTTTGAGGAAGGTATGGGAAATTTTAGCCAAAGATGTAAAAGATTAATTAATCAGTGTTTCCTTATTTCACAATCCAGAATACTGCTGCTGTGCGTTTAATAATATTGACATTTTTAAAAAGTGCCTTATCCGCAGCCTTAATAAGTGTATTCAGCTGCGTAAATTCTTCACTGTTTATGCCGTTCTGGCTGAAAAGTGCTTTTTCAGCAAGGCGGTTAAGCCTGTCAGCCTTATCTTTATCCATGCCAAGCTCTGCTGCGGCAGCACAAAGCTCCCTTATAAATACAGTGCCGCTAAGCACACCACAGAATACTGCCTTTGAGCAGAGATAGTCTGTTTTAAGGCGTACTGCCTTTTTGCTGTCCCTTGTATTGCGGCGTATGAGCATATATACAAGAGGTCTTAACAGAAAGACAATGACTGCCGCACTTAGGGCAAGCGCAGCAAGGCGCACAATCAGCATAAATACCTTTGCAGCTTTTTCAAGGCTGCCGCTGCCGCCCTCTAAAGGCTTTGCGCCGCCAAAGTAGGCAAGCAGCTCCTCAAATACGCTTGTGTCCTGTTCTTCCTCTGTTTCCAGCTCGTCGGGGTCAACGTAAGGTGTGGGGTCAACAGGTACCCAGCCGACACCGTCCTTATATATTTCAACCCATGCGTGTGCATTGTAGTCGGACAGCTCCGCCTCCATAACATAAGGGCTTAGCGGACGTATGCCTGTCAGCCATTGTGAGGGGTCAAGCTCCGTCAGCTTTGTGCCCGATACAACCTGTGGATAGTCAATACAGTAGCCCTCAACATACCTTGCAGGTATACCCATGCTCCTGTAAATAAGCGTTGCGGCGCTTGCAAAATGGGCGCATACTCCGCTTTTGGACTCAAATAAAAAGTATTCCACAAAGTCTGTCTGCCATGGCAGTCTGCCAGATTTAAGGTTATACTCAAAATTATTCTGAAAATAATTGTTGATTTTCTGCTCTAAATCCTTATCATCAGCATGAAAGCCCTCGCCGCTGCAAAGTGAGTTAAGCTTCAGTTTAAGCTGCTCGGGTACGCCCGTATAATTGGCATATACATAGTCCCTGTAGGCTGCGTCTATATCGGCGTTAGTCTGTTCCCCTGCGGGGAGTGGGTGATAGGTAATTTCAGTTTCAGAGCCGAGTGTAAGCTCTCCCTGTATAATATCGTCCTGTATATATGCAAAATCGTCCGTTTCATCAAGGTTGGTATAGTAGGG
>CABUWB010000373.1 GCA_902495025.1 uncultured Eubacteriales bacterium | reverse complement strand
GGAAGTAACAAACCGTGCCTCGTAGCAAGCTACTCGACACTCTTGTTATCCCTCGGGCGGGCAAAGCTCGCCCTGCGGATTAAAGTCTGCGACGCTTAAAGTTACCTGAAACGCCTTTATGTTTGCGATTAATAGTATACTATGGCATTTCTGCTTACAAGCGTTTCGAGTAACTAAAAAGCGCCGCAGGCTAAAATCCGCAGGCGGAATTCACTTCCGCCGAGGACTGAAACTCGTGATGGCTGTTGCGGAGCAACAGAACAGCACGGGTTGGTAGTTTCTTCCGCTGCAAACTGAACAAAATGCGAGCATTTTGTTCAACGCCGTAAGGCGTATAAACTCTAATTTATCTTGGTTTATCTATTAAACAATATCCGTTAAAAGCGACAGTACCTTTTTGTTTTTATGCACGATTACTATATTACAAGGGCAATATATGCTTAAAAAGTGGTATTAAATTACCAAAACAGATACTTGTTTATGGGTAGTTGGTATGGTACACTTTAATTAAATAAAGAAGGTACGCAGATGTGCTTTAATGCAGTATTAATACGCATTGGGGCACATCTTTTTTTATGGTACGGAAAGGTTGAGGATATATGGACTATGGAATTTTAACACTTGTGCCTGTGCTTGTAATTATAGTAATGGCAGTAATTACAAGAAAGTCGTTTGAGTCGCTGCTGGTAGGCTCGCTTGTGGCGTGTATTATTATGTTCGGGCGCAATTTTATGCCGCAGTGGGTTGAGATGTTTCTCTCGGCAATGTCAAGCAGGGACAACCAGTGGACTATACTAGTGTGCGGTCTTTTTGGCTCACTTATTGCGCTTTTGAGGGAGTCCAAGGGTACAAACGGCTTTGTAAGGCTTGGTGAGCGGCTGTGCAAAAGCGAGAGGACAACCCTTATAGGTACTTTTATACTGGGTGTTGTTATTTTTGTTGATGATTACCTTAACATGCTTACGGTTGGTACCTGTATGCGTAAAATATGCGACAAGCGCAAGGTGCCTCGTGAGGCGCTTGCTTATGTGCTTGACTCAACGGGTACGCCTGTATGTATTCTGCTGCCGTTTTCAACATGGGCAGTGTTTTACATAAGCCTATTCAATAAGGAGGATGCAGTAGTTTCACTTGGCTATTCCTCGGGCATTGAGCTGTATATGGCGATTGTGCCTTACATTTTTTACGCTATTGCAACTGTTGCAATAGTGCTGCTGTTCTCCTTTGGGGTTATGCCTAAAATCGGCAAAATGAAGGCTGCCTACAAGCGTACAAGGGAAACAGGCATGACCTACAGCCCACAGAGCCGTAAGTATAACCATGATGTTGAAACAGGTGTAAATGACGGCAATCTTGTTGATTTTCTGCTGCCTATGGCAGTGCTTATTATTATGGCAATTGTGGGCGGCGATATGCTGCTTGCGGTTGTTGTAACGCTTATTGTGTGTCTTTTCCAGTATGTGCCACGCAAAATTATGACCTTTAACGAGTGGAGCAGCCTGCTTATTACGGGCTTTTGCGAAATGCTGCCAACGCTTGCAATACTTGCAGGTGCATTTACGGTTGCCAACTGCTGTGCTGAAATGGGGCTGTCGCAGTATATCATAACAACGGTTAAACCTTACTTGAATTCGCAGTCATTTGCGGTTATAATATTTATAGTTGTGGCAGTGCTGACCTTTGCGACAAGCTCTACATGGGGCGTTTCAACCATAGTTGTACCCCTTATTATTCCGCTTGCTGCTGCGGTTAATGCCAATATTGTGCTTACAATGGCGGCTATACTTTCGGGCAGTACCTTTGGCAGCCACGCCTGCTTTTATTCGGACGCTACAGTGCTTGCATCTACGGCATCACAGATTGAAAACCTTGACCATGCCGTAACACAGATACCGTATGCACTTATTGCCGCAAGCATTACCGCTGCAGGCTATCTTATATGCGGTATGGTGATGTAAAAGCAAAAGGAGAGGGGATTTTGAATGAATAAAAATAAGTATGTAGTTACAATTACACGTCAGTTTGGCTCACTCGGCAGACCTATTGCGCAGAGCATGAGCGAAAAGCTGGGTGTTGAGTTTTATGACAGGGACCTTGTTGACCAGGCGGCTAAAAAGCTCAAGCTGCCATACTCCACCGTTGAGGAGGAGGAAGAGGCTGCGGAGATTGACAAT
>CABUWB010000372.1 GCA_902495025.1 uncultured Eubacteriales bacterium | reverse complement strand
TAAATATACTGCATATAAGCTAAATTTTGCAAAAAATCAATTAACGTTGTAATTAACTTGTAGGGGCGGATTCCATATCCGCCCGAATGTAGAACATGTTGCAATGGTTGACGGGCGGCAGGTTGCCGCCCCTACGAATGTTAGGTTGTTGATGTGACTCTGCTAAACATTAATTTATAAAATATCACTCTTATCCCTTACTTTAAGCTTTTCCCACCTTAAATCCACCTCATTTTGTACGGCGGAGAGTATATCGCTGAATTCATCAAGCAGAAGGTGCTTTGTTCTGCCCATCATTTTAAACCAGTCGGCAACAGGGATTTTATCGCCCCTTTCCTCGGGGTCATAGGTAATTTGTGTAATGCCTCTCTCAATTTCATACAATGGGTGATAGCAGCACTTAACCGCCGCATCTATGACAGAGCGTTCATATCGTGGGTTATCATTCCAGTTAAGCGGGCAGGCAGATAGAGCCTTGATATATGCAAGTCCGTAATTTTTTGCATAATACTGCGCCTTTGCCGCTTTTTTCATAAAATCGGCAGGATTGCTTTCGGCACATGTCGCAATATAGGGTATGCCCGTTGCGGCAAAAATCTGTGGGTTATCCTTATGGAAATACCCCTTGCCCCTTTCATATTTGCCTACGTGGCTTGTTGCGCTCTTTGCACCCATGGGCGTTGAATAACTGAGCTGATAGCCCGTATTCATATAGCCGCCGTTATCATACTCAAAAATTATCATTTTGTGATTGCGCAGAGCCGCACCAATTGCGCTGCCAAGTCCTATATCAAGACCGCCGTCGCCGCTTACCATAACAAAGGTTATTTCTCTGTCGGGCAGCTCACCACGCCTTATTCTCTCCCTGCACATTTCAGCAAGACCCGAAAGCGTTGCTGCACCGTTCTGAAACAGGTTATGCACGTAGTTTACGGTAAATGCAGTTTTGGGATATGCCGTACTCACCACCATACCGCACCCTGTATGAAAAAGCAGCACCACATTGCCCTCAATGCCCTTTAGCAGCATATTTATATTGACGGGAATACCACAGCCGGGGCATGCGCCATGTCCTGCCTGCATACGCCTTGGCATAAGGGCTGCATTTCTCGGGTCTGCACCCCTTGCAACGAGCAGCCCCTCCTTTTGCTCAATATTTATTCTGCCGCCTGCATTTTTATCGGTTACGCTTTCAAAGTACCGCCTTTCGGCATTATCGCTGCCCTTATAAATGCCGTAGTACTCAAAGGTTTTTGCACTGCTTAAATTAAAGCCGTCATTCAGCATTTTTTCTGCGTCCTCGGGATACAGCTCCAAGCCACCCAAGCCATATATTTTTGTAATTACCCTCGCTTTGCTGTCAAAATCCTTTAAACAGGCTTTAAGCTCCATACTCATATTGCCGCCGTCTGCACCATAACTGTCCTGTCTGTCGGCTGCAACAATAACCCCCGCATTTTTTATGGCTGAATAAAGCTCAGCCCCGCAAAATGGTCTTAACGAATGCATACACACTGCACCCGCCTTTTTACCCTCTGCTCGCAGTTTGTCAACAGCCACCTTTGCCGTTTCAAAGGACGAACCCAGTATAAACAAAATAACCTCTGCATCCTTATTCATATATCCCTCAACCGAGGAATACACCCTGCCGCACAGTTCACCATACTGCGCAAAAAGTGCTGCAATACGTTCCTTTGTTTCCTCCATGGCAATACTGAGCTGGTATTTATTGTTCATTAAATCAGGCTCATTCATATAAGAGCCTATTGTAACTGGCTTGTCAACATCAAGCGCCGTTACCTCTGCGCTGTATTCACCTACAAACGCCTTTGCAGCCTCATCATCAAGCACGCTTATAACCTGCTTTTGGTGCGAGGTAAAAAAGCCGTCGTAGGCAACAATGACAGGCAACCTTACACTTTCGCCAAGCCTTGGCGCAATAAGGTTAAAATCATACACCTGCTGTACATTGTTGGCAAACAGAATTATCCAGCCGCAGTTAAGCGCAAACATAATATCGCTGTGGTCGCCCTTGATTGACAGCGGACCCGAAACGGTACGGCAGGCAACATTCATAACCATTGGCAGCCTTGTACCCGACTGTACGGGCAGCTGTTCAAGCGCATACAAAAGACCGTTTGCACTGGTAGCGTTTATAACCCTGCCGCCGCCTGC
>CABUWB010000371.1 GCA_902495025.1 uncultured Eubacteriales bacterium | reverse complement strand
GCTCTTTTTACGCCAAAGCAAAAGCCTGCGCTTTTTGCCAGTATAACCTTATTCGGCATCTGCTCACATCCCTTATGCAAGTACTTTTTCAACAAGTGAGCCTATTGCATCTCTCACCTGTTCAATATTCATATCCGTAGTATCAATTATAACCGCATCATCGGCAACTGTCAACGGATTGCACTCCCTGTTTTTATCATTTTCATCTCTCTGTGCAATTTCTGCGGCAATTTTTTCAATATCGGCTGCAATTCCCTTTTCGGCAAGCTCATGCACCCTGCGCTTTGCCCTCTCCTGCACATCGGCGTCAAGATAAACCTTAACCTGTGCATCTGGCAGCACGTTTGAGCCTATGTCCCTGCCGTCCATAACAACGGAGGACTTTTCGGCAAGCTTTCTCTGCATTTTGACAAGCGCAGCCCTTACAGATGGTATTGCCGCCACCTTTGAGGCATAGGCTGCAACCTGCTGTGTCCTTATTTCATCGGTAACATCTCTGCCCGAAAGATAAATCTTCTGCATACCCGAGGTATTGTCAAGCGAAATGTCAATGCTGTCTATAACAGCGTCCACAGCCGCTGTATTGTCGGGGTCAATATTATTTTCAAGGCAGTACAGACCAACCGTTCTGTACATTGCGCCCGTATCGACATACACAATGTTGTAAGCCTTTGCTATGAGCTTTGCAACAGTACTTTTGCCCGAGCCTGCAGGACCGTCTATTGCAACCGCAACCCTTACATCAGTGTTTTTTTTTACCAAATCGGGGCGGAGTACCTCCGCGCCCTCCATATAAACATGCTGCATATCAGCCTGTGCCTTGTCGGTTTCTATGGTTACCATAGCTCTTATGCACATTCTCAGGCTGCCCTCAACATACATCTCCTGCACACACATAAGGGAGGCATTTACTATGCCAAGTCCTCTTGCCGCAACTGCGGGATATGCCGATTTTACATCATTTGTGGCTGTGAATATTATGGAAGAAATATCCTCCACGTCAAGACCGTTTCTATCAATTATTTCTTTAATTAAAAGTGCGGTTTTTGCCAGCACCTCATCTCTGGTGTCTGCATTAACCGTTATTGCACCTCTTATACTGCGTGTTGCCATATATTAAACCTCCGTATCAGCAATTCATACCTGCAAGATGCCCTGTGGCAAAGGCAATCTGCAAATTAAAGCCGCCGGTAAAGGCGTCTACATCAATAACCTCGCCTGCAAAGAAAAGCCCCTTTATTATTTTGGACTCCATTGTGGACGGGTCAATTTCATCAACCTCAACGCCGCCCGAGGTAACAACTGCCTCGTTATAGCCCGACGTACCTGTTATATTCAGCTTTAAAGCCTTTAAAAGCCGCAGCAGCCCTGTCCTTTCCTCCTTGGTAATGCTGTTTACCTTTTTTTCGGGCGAGATACCCGAAAGAGCAATAATTACAGGTATCAGCTTTATAGGCAGCAAATCGTCAAGCGCATTTTTAAAGTCCTTGTTGGCATACTTTGCAAAATCCTTTAAAAGCCTTGTATCAAGCTCCTTATCATTAAGCGCAGGCTTTAAATCAATATAAGCCTCAATCTTTTTATCTGTCTTTTCGGTAACGTAACGGCTTGCGGTAAGCACCAAAGGCCCCGATATACCGTAATGGGTAAACAGCATTTCACCAAAGTCGCTGTATACCTCTTTGCCGTCAACCTTAACGGTAAGCCTTACATTTTTAAGGCTAAGTCCCATAAGGGAGCTTACCCACTTTTCCTTTGCCCTTAACGGCACAAGCGAGGGGTACAGCTTGGTCACTCTGTGCCCTGCCGCCTTTGCAAAGCGGTAGCCGTCGCCGTCCGAGCCTGTTGCGGTATAGGATATACCGCCCGTTGCTATAACAACGCTGTCGCAGGGGATAACCCTGCCGCCTGTCTTTACGCCGCTTACCTTACCGTCCTTTATCACAATGCCGTCAGCCTTTGCATTGAGGCTTAATTCAGCTCCGCTTGTTTTTACAAAGCGTTCCATAGCCTTTACAATATCGCCCGACTTATCCGAAACAGGAAAAACCCTGTTTCCTCTTTCAACCTTCAGCTTAACACCCAAATCCTCAAAAAAGGACATTGTGTCCTGTGAGGTAAAGCCATAAAAGGCACTGTATAAAAAATAGGGATTACCGGGGGTATTGGCAATAAGG
>CABUWB010000370.1 GCA_902495025.1 uncultured Eubacteriales bacterium | reverse complement strand
GACTGACGGATACGGGCATAATTGCCGCCGAGGGCTACGATACCGAAATTATTGACAGCATTTTTAAAAAGTATGACAGCCTTACCCTGTGCGTTACGCTTAACGGCGACGGCAGTATAAAAAACGAGGTTGTTGCCTCAGTAACGGAGGGAATTAAAGCCGATTTCAAGGATAATGCGGACAGGCAGCGTCTGCTTGATATTTTTGCCGCCGAAAGCCTTGAAATGGTATCGCTCACAATAACCGAAAAGGGCTATTCGCTAAAGGGCGCACAGGCGGATTTTGACCGACAGCCAATGAGCGCCGCAGGAAGTATGGGCATACTTGCCGCACTCTGCCTGCACCGCTTTAATACCTGTGGTGCGCCGCTTACGCTTGTCAGCATGGACAACTGCTCACACAACGGCACAAGGCTGAAAGAGGCGGTAACTGCCATTGCCGAAAACTGGGTGAATAATGGCTTTGCGCCCTCTGACTTTTCAGACTATATGCAAAACTCAATCTCCTACCCATGGACAATGATTGACAAAATAACACCACGTCCCTCACCTGTTGCCGCACAAAAGCTGAAGGAGCTTGGCTTTGAGGATACCGAAACCATTGTTACCGCCAAAAACACCTTTACCGCACCCTTTGTAAATGCCGAGGCGCCGCAGTACCTTGTAATTGAGGACGATTTCAAAAATGGCAGACCGCCGCTTGAAAAGGCAGGCGTTATATTTACCGACAGGCAGACGGTGGACAAGGTGGAAAAAATGAAGGTTTGCACCTGTCTTAATCCACTGCATACCGCACTGGCGGTTTTCGGCTGCGTACTTGGCTATACGAAAATATCAGACGAAATGGATAATAAGCACCTTGTCAGCCTTATTAAGCATATAGGCATTGACGAGGGACTGCCCGTTGTTACCGACCCGAAAATTATCGAGCCAAAGGCGTTTATTGACGAGGTTATCAACGTGCGCCTGCCAAATCCGTTTATGCCCGACGCGCCGCAGAGAATTGCCTGCGATACCTCGCAAAAGGTGGCAATACGCTTTGGTGAAACCATAAAGGCTTATGACGATAAGGCAGAGGGACTTAAATATGTTCCCCTTGCGCTTGCAGGCTGGCTCAGATACCTTATGGGCATTGACGATAACGGCAAGCCCTTTGAGCTTTCACCCGACCCTCTGCTTGACGAGCTAACCGCCGAGATAGGAAAAATACAGTTTGGCAGCAACGATAAAACCGATGATGTGCTTGATAAAATACTCTCACGCAGTGATATTTTCGGCGTAAGCCTTAAAGCCTGCGGACTTGATAAAAAAATTAAGGCGTATTTTAAGGAAATGAACAGCGGCAAAGGCTCTGTTGCAGACACCCTTGCAAAATATTGCTGATGTAAATTGACTGTGCAGTAAAAGTCTGTTATTATAAAATCCTACTGTAGCGCATATTGAACGGGGGTTATATAATGGACATTTTATTTAAGGATGAGGACTACGTTTTTTCCTATCGTGTTTCGGGCATAATGATACACGAGGGCAAAATACTTTTGCAAAAGCCCGAAAACGAGGACGGTTATTCATTTGTCGGCGGACATGTTGCCATTGGTGAAACCACTGCCGAGGCTCTTGTAAGGGAATATAAGGAGGAAACAGGTATTGATGTGGTAATTGAAAGGCTTTTTGCCGTAGGCGAGGTGTTTTTTTCATGGGGCAAAAGGCCCTGCCACCAGATAAGCCTTTACTACCTTGTAAAGCCTGCTGACCCAGCACTTATACCACAAGCCGATATTTTTAAGGGTACTGACGAAATAGAAAGCAAAAAATTTAAAATTGATTTTTGTAAAATTCCGCTCTCCAAACTGGAAAGCCTTACAGTGTATCCTAAGGAAATTTTGCCTGTCATTTTAAATCCGACAGATAATGTTTTTCATTTTGTTAGCAAACAGGTTGAAATTATGAAATGATATGTGTGGTTTTCAGATTGGGTTGAGGGATATATTGGTTTTCGGGGCTGTCGCATTAATTTTGCGATAGCCCTGTTTTTTGATGTAAATTAATGTTTATGGGAATAAAATAACAGACCAACATCATAATTGTAGGGGCGGCAACCTGCCGCCCGTCAACCATTGCAACATGTTCAACATTCGGGCGGATATGGAATCCGCCCCTACAAGTTAATTACAACGTT
>CABUWB010000369.1 GCA_902495025.1 uncultured Eubacteriales bacterium | reverse complement strand
AGGCAAAAAATTTGTCCAGGTTTTGCACTTTCGCCAATCTGCTGTCCTATTTTACGGGTTTCTTCCTCGTTATGGGTTTCGTATACCAAAGCAATTCACCTCACATTACAATTTCAAAGGGCCAGTCCATAATACCGCCAAAGTCAAGTACATTTTTATAGCCAAGCTGTTCAAGTTTTTTTGCTGCTATTGCACTGCGCCTGCCGCTGCGGCAGTATATAAGATAGCGTGCATTTTTATCCGCAAGCAGCCTTTTTGCCGCATTGTCAAAATCACTTAGCGGTACGGATATACTGCCGTCAATATATCCCTCTTCAAGCTCGTCAATCTCACGCACGTCAACTATAATATTGTTGCCCTCGTCCATAATAGCCTTTGCCTCAACGGGACTTATTTTTTTGTACATAATTTTACCTCATTTTAACGTAAGCTCAACAGGGCAGTGGTCGGAGCCAAAAACCTCGGTATGGATTTTAGCACCCTCAAGCCTGTCCTTTAATCTTTCGCTTACAATATAATAGTCAATACGCCAGCCTGCGTTCTTCTCCCTTGCCTTAAAACGGTAGCTCCACCAGCTGTAAACACCCTCTGTATCGGGATAGAAATAGCGGTAGGTATCAATAAAGCCGCTCTGTAAAAGCTCGGTCATTTTGCCCCTTTCCTCATCAGTAAAGCCCGCATTTTTGCGGTTTGTTTTAGGATTTTTAAGGTCAATTTCATTATGTGCAACATTCAAATCGCCGCAGAGGATAACAGGCTTTTTTTCATCAAGCCCCTTTAAATAGGCTCTGAAAGCGTCCTCCCACGTCATTCTGTAATCAAGCCTTGCAAGCTCGTTCTGTGAATTTGGCGTATAGCAGGTAACATAATAAAAATCCTCAAATTCAAGTGTAATTACCCTGCCCTCTTTGTCATGCTCCTCAATGCCTATACCGTAGGCAACAGAAAGCGGCTTTATTTTACTGAACACCGCAACACCCGAATAGCCCTTTTTTTCGGCATAATTCCAGTAACAGTTATAGCCCTCGGGGGCAAAATCAATCTGCCCCTCCTGAAGCTTAGTTTCCTGCACAGAGAACAGGTCGGCACTCTCAGCATTAAAAAATTCCTCAAAGTTTTTGCCAACACATGCCCTTAAACCGTTTACATTCCACGAAATCATTTTCATAATTATAATACCTCACATAATCTGTCAAGCGCCCAAAGACCTATCTCATTGGATACCGCACCGCTGCCTGCAAGCGCATATACATCACTTAACTTATCCCTGCTTATATTTTTGTAAGATAGCACATTTTCAAGCATTTCAACCATTGAGTCGCCGTCAAGCACAGCCTCGGGATAGAAATAGCCCTGTGCATCACCCTTTATAATACCGACAGCAGCAGCAACGCCAACTGCTTTTTCATACGACTTGCCGCTTACTATATCCTTAAAGTTTGATGTATATGTTCTGTTGTCAATACCTGCAATAAGGGCAAGCTTTTCAACAAACTCACCTCTTGTAAGTATGTCCTTTTCGTTAAGCTTTGAGTCAACAATATAGTTTTTAAGTGTGGCAGATGAGAACTTCATATTGTTCATAATCTGCTTTGCAAGAGTCTTTGCACCAAACTCGCTTAAAGCGGCATTGTCAATGCCGTTTTTGCTGTCATAGGCATTAAGCACCTTGCTGCCCTCCTCACCCATATTTTTGTAAAGGGTGTAGCTTAAATCGCTTACGTTTACAAAGTAGAGTGAATTATCAGTTACAATTGCCTTAATATCATCAGCATAGCCGACCGTTGTATCAACCGCAGCACCGTTTTTAAATGCTCTGCTGTTGATTGGTGTAAGCAGTATAGGCACAGCCTTTTTATCAAGCACAGGCTTTACATAATAGTTGTAAACATTATAGTAAAAGCCGTTTGCATTTTCCTTCGCAAGCCCTGCCGCACTGTATCCGCTGCCAAGGCTGTCGCTGTCATATCTGCCAAAGGAGAGCATAACATAATCGCCCTCTTTTACAGAGGAAATAAACTCATTGTATTCCTTTGTTTTTGCAAAGCCCTTTGCTGTTGCGCCTGCCTGTGTGTAGTCCTTAACGGTTATCTTGTCTGAAAGCATATCGTCAAAATATTCACTGTAGCTGTGAGCAGGGAATATATCACTGTCATTAACTCCCATGCCACCGTCACCTACTACGAAAAGATTTGCCGT
>CABUWB010000368.1 GCA_902495025.1 uncultured Eubacteriales bacterium | reverse complement strand
TCAAGATTAATGGAGGCAAGCTCCTTTTCCATTGCATTTTGCACCTGAACAAGTTTATCATCAAGAACCGAATGAATATTGCTGCCAACAGGGCATTTTTCATTTGGATTTTCATGAAAATGAAACAGCTCACCGTTATCAACACATTCAACTGCTTTATAAATATCAAGAAAAGTTATTTCCTTCAGTGGTCTGGTAATCGCCGCACCGCCCAAACCTCTTGCAACCTCCACCAGCCCAGCCGCTTTAAGCTGACCGAGAATTTTTCTTACAATCACAGGATTAACATTTGTACTTCCTGCAAGAAAGTCGCTTGTTACTTTATATTCATCCTTAAATGTGTCTAAACAGATAAAAATGTGCACTGCAAGTGTAAATCTGCTTGAAATTTGCATTATCAGGTGCCCCTCTTTCTTCAATCATCAAATTTCAAGTAATATTATAACATATTCTGCCCCAAAAAACAATACATACACTGTTTCACAGCAAATAAGTTATACGCCAACTGCCCTTATCAGTATTTAAAATTCTGTCATTTAAGCAATATTTTAAGGCTCAGCACATTTTTATCCTCGCACCTGTTATATTCCATGCTTTCGGCAAAATTTTTAACCATAAATATACCAAGACCGCCTATCTGCCTTTCCTCAGCGGAAAGGGTAATATCGGGGCTGTCCTGCTCCAGCGGATTATAAGGCTTTCCGTCATCAGAGAAAATAAGCGTAAGAGAGCCGTCCCACACCTCATAGGATAATTTGGCATACTTTGCACCGCTGTAATGGACTATGTTGGAATAAATTTCGTCCACAATAATATTAATTTTGTTAGCTATACCAGATGGCAGATTAAGCCTTACCGTTATATTATTGCCAAAGCGTTTTACAGCCTTAACCGAATTAATATCGGGCACAACGGTAATACACCTTTCACCCTCCATGTAGTTTATACCAAGGCAGAGCATTGTAATATCATCATACTGCGGTGCGCCGTCTGCAAACAGGTCAATATCCTTTTTAACAAGCTCACATATCTGCCTTGCATCCGCATTATCCACGCAGTTAAGCACCTTTTGCAGCCTGTCCTCTCCGTACAAATGCCTGTCCTTATCAGCTGCCTCCGTAACGCCGTCGGTATACAGATAGATTTTGTCGCCCGGCATGAGCTTAAGCTCAAACCTGCGGTAATTAAGCCCCTCCATGCCTGCAAGCACCATACCAGGGTGTACCTTAAAATATTCAAACTCACCGTCAGCGTGTCTGACAAGCGGCGGATTATGCCCTGCGTTTGCAACGCTTACAATACCCGTACTTAAATCTATAATGCCAATCCATGCGGTAACAAACATACCTGCCTTATTATTTTTACAAAGCTCCTCGTTTGTCCTTGTAAGTATTTCGTTTACCTCAATGCCGCTTTCGGCAAGGTCCTTTATAATTGCCTTTGCCTTCATCATAAACATGGCGGCAGGTATTCCCTTGCCCGACACGTCAGCAACAAGAAAGGCAAGGCTGTTGTCGCCTACCATATTAAAGTCGTAAAAGTCGCCGCCCACCTCTTTTGCCGTATACATGGCTGCATAAATATCAAAATCATCTCTGTTGGGATAAGGCGGAAAAACCGACGGCATCGACGAATACTGGATTGTTTTTGCAAACTCCAGCTCCCTGTCAATGCGTGCCGCTGCCTGTGCTATATAGCCCTTAAGAGCGTTTACGGTTTCATTAATATCATCAGAAAGCGAGGTAAACTCCTCACTTGTCCTGACATTGACGCTTACATCAAGATTGCCGCCCGTAATTTGTGCAAGGTCGCTGTTTACCCTGTTGATATTTTCAATTACAATTTTTTTAACAAGGAAGAACACAAGCAGGAACAGCACCGCAAATACAAGGCTTTCCATAAACATACCAAGATAAACGGAAACATCTCTCATAATCATGGCATCATCTTTGGGTATTACTCCTATTACGTAACAGCCGTCCAGAATTTTATATGAGCAGTACACAGGGGTACTGTTGAATTTTGCCTCAAACAGACTCTCCTTCGGCATTTTGGAATCAGGCATTGAAAAGCCTGCCTCATCAAGCTCACTGCCCACGCCGTACATACCGCCTGTTATTTTCATATCTTCATCACAGGTAATTACAAAGCCGTTTTTGCCTATGTGGCGGTTTTTTGCGACAGATGCAGCATCTCCATTGTCCTTTAT
>CABUWB010000367.1 GCA_902495025.1 uncultured Eubacteriales bacterium | reverse complement strand
TGTGGGTTGACCCCGACGATTTATACCGCCCAAGTGCCGATACCAACATTGAAAGCAGCACAGGAGCCATTGATTTTCCCGCAGGCACAGACGAAAGCTACATACAATGGTACAACGATAATGCGGATTATTCCTACAATCCGCACAAATATCCATGGACAAGGCTTGGCTATACCTACGACTGGGCAGATAACGGCACAGAATACGGCTTATCAGAATACATTTTGAAAAAGGACTCTAAGGCAACGGTTGAAAAGACCTATACCAATGAGGAATACTTTGAATACATTACCACCGTTGATTATTCAAACAGGGACAACTAGGCGTACTGGAACAAGGGTGAGGACAAATCTGCCGACCTCTTTATTGTATGCCCTACGGTTGATATGGGCAAAAACGGTAACCTCAATGCAGATATAGCCGATGAAAAATACCGCTCAAGCTTTACTGAAAAACCGACTCTACCCATGCCGACAAATCTCTTAACAAGGGTGCGTGCTTTACCGATTACAGCGGCACAATTACAAAGGAAATACCAAACCTTACAGGCGCTTATATTGATGAAACAAGAGGTACGCTGAAGGTAACCGATGTAAATGCAGAGGATTACTCCAATTCACTTTTCGAGGACGGCATATATCATTTATACGACTACCAGTTTTTCTACCGTAATTTAGAGGAAAATGTTGCTGTCAGACTTGACGCATACAACAACAAATAAAAAAGACCATATTTAAAAAGGAGGGTCAGCTATGAAATACGAAATTAAAGGTAAGGTAGTTCCTGTTGTGGAGGTTACGCTTAACAGCGGCGAAACAATGTACACCCAGTCGGGCGGCATGGCATGGCAGAGCGAGGGCATTGAAATGTCCACAAGCACACAAGGCGGCATTATGAAAGGTCTTGGCAGAATGTTTACGGGCGAGTCATTTTTTATGGCAAACTACACCGCACGAAAGGACGGTGCAATGATAGCCTTTAACGCAACCGTACCGGGCAGTGTTCTTGCTGTGGACTGCTCGCAAAACTCCTACATAATACAAAAGCGTGCATTCCTTGCAGCTGAAAACAGCGTGGAGCTTAAAACGGCATTCACCAAAAAGTTTACCGCAGGTCTGTTTGGCGGCGAGGGCTTTATTCTTCAGGAAATGAGGGGCAGCGGCACTGCATTTCTGGAAATTGACGGCGACGCAATTGAATACAACCTTGCACCGGGCGAAGTTATTAAGGTTGACACAGGCAATGTTGCCGCCTTTGAATCAACCGTAAAATATGATATTGAAACCGTATCGGGCATGAAAAATATTTTCTTCGGCGGCGAGGGCTTATTCCTCACCAAGCTGACAGGTCCGGGTAAGGTTTATCTGCAGACGCTCAGCGTAGCAGAGCTTGCAGGTCTTATAAGCTCATACATACCAAGCAAAAGCTGATTACCGCTAAAATAAACTGCGGCTTAAAACCTGTTTTGCTGTAATGAAAAGGGGCTGTGTGCAAATCGGTAAAATGATACCAATTTGCCACAGCCCCTTTAAGTAACCACTGATTAATTAATCTTTTACAGTTTTTGCTAAAATTTCCCATACCTTTCTCAAACTCCCTTAACGCAGCTCATTGGCTGCGCCTGCGGTCATTTTTGTCGGTCTGAAAAATTTTATCTAAAACCTGTTTTAGTGAATTAATCAGTGTTTACTTAATTTTATCTTTCAGATGAATAAATTGGTTTTTATTCAATAACAGCATCATCCTGAGTATAGCCCTCAAGTGAATTTGCTTTTACCTGAATGCAAATAAAGCTGAATTGAGAATCCACTGCTGCAGAAAACTGTCTTTTAGCCGCAGGTGAAATACGAAGCCAGTCGCCCTCTGAAAGCTCAACAGTTTCTCCGTCAATAACAGCCTTTCCTCTGCCTGAAAGAACGGCATAAATTTCCTCATTATTCTTGTGTGAATGAACAAATGGCACACCTGCACCTGCTGGCAGATTGTTTACACTCACCTCTGCTCCGGTAAGGGAAAGCACATCATGCAGTTCTGCTCGTGCCCCTACTGTTACGGTTGTTTTGCTGTAATTACTCATTGTAAGACCTCCTGATTGATAATTTAGTTGTAACTTTCTTTGTTACAACTAAATTATATCACCGCTCCGTTGTAATGTCAATAGTTACAACACATTTTTTCAAAAAATAAAGACTGTAAAATTTTACAGCCTTTATTTGTCAAGTATT
>CABUWB010000366.1 GCA_902495025.1 uncultured Eubacteriales bacterium | reverse complement strand
TTGGTGAGATAATTGCCAAGGCAATTGAGCGTTATTTCAGCTATGAGGAAAATATTGACCTTATCAAACAGGCACTTGAATATATAACCTTTAATGCAGAAGAGGAAAGCAGCGCAGAGCAACGTTTTGAGGGCATGAACTTTGTTGTAACAGGTGATGTTTACACCTATAAAAACCGCAAGGAATTACAGGCTGATATTGAAAAGCTGGGCGGTAAGGTAACAGGCAGCGTTTCGTCAAAGACAAATTATCTTATAAACAATGACGTAAACTCCAATTCCTCAAAAAATAAAAAGGCAAAGGAACTTGGGATACCTATTATAAGCGAGCAGCAATTTATTGATATGATGAAGGGATAATATTATGTCATCAACAAAGGAATATCTTGATTATGTACTGGAACAGCTGTCAGAACTTGATGATGTTTCATATAGGTCAATGATGGGTGAGTATATTTTGTATTATAGAGATAAGATTGTAGGCGGTATTTATGATAACAGGCTGCTTGTTAAACCTGTAAGTGCTGCAAAGGAGTTTATGCCTCAGGCAAAATATGAGCTGCCGTATGAGGGTGCAAAGCCTATGCTGCTTGTTGATGAGGTGGACAACAGAGAGCTGCTTAACAGACTGTTTACAGCTATGTATGATGAACTGCCCCAGCCTAAGAAGAAAAAGAAATAATTACTGAAAAATTAAAAAACGGCGGTATTTTCCGCCGTTTTTTTAGTGTCTGCATATTATACTGCTTGCATTTGTTTAAGATATTTTGCATATCTGTATTTGCATATATTGGTGGCTGCTTTAGTCAGGGATAAGACCTTATAAATTTAAAGCATCAAAAAAATATATTTTTTGGACTGAGAGTACAACAATTCGACAAAAATATATGCTAAACTAAAAAAAATAAATAGAGGAGGAAAAAAATATGGATTATAATAACAAAAACAATACAGATGACAGGAACGAAGAAAATACTGTTGATGAGTACAAAAACACTGATACATTAGATAGGAGTGATATAAAAAAAATACTTGCCATATCTATATTGGGAATAAGTTTTTTTTTAATGTGCTTTTTGTTAGTGAATACCTGTATATTAGGTCATAAATGGTCAGAGGCGACTTGTATAAAACCAAGAACCTGTACAAAATGTAAAATAACAGAAGGAAATGCCTTGGGTCATGATTGGATAGAAGCTAACTGTGAGATACCAAAGAAATGCTTACGCTGTGGTGCAACAACAGGTGCGGCTCTCGGTCATAAAACAGGCGAATGGACTGTTGTAAAACAGGAAACCTGTACCGAGGGCGGCGAAAAAGAAGCTGTATGCTCTGTTTGTGGAAAGAATGTAACAGAAGAAATACCGGCAACAGGACATACGCTTGGTAAATGGGAAATAGGTACAGAGGCAACTCTTGTTTCTTCGGGTGAAAAGGTACAAAAATGTGTTGTTTGCGGTGATGTAATTAATACAGATAGGTACTATCTCACGGAAGATGAAAAAGCTGAAATAATACAAAAACAGAAAGAGGCAGAAGAAGCAGAAAAAAAAGCTGCGCAGAAAGCTAAAGAAGATGCGGAAAGAATGGAAAGAGCAGCCAGATATACTATAACGCCTATATCTGCTGAACGCTCCGGCAGTTCATTTGTCAAAATAAAATTTAAAATTAAAAATAATACAGACTCTGACCGTTCAAATATAAAAATCAGAGGTACTTTGTACGACTCAAATGGAAATGCAATTACATCAGGCAATACATATATATATGATTTGCCTGCTAATCAGGTTAAGGAAGATAATATACTTATACAATATTCGGGTAGTGATTATGTAAAATACAGTGTAGAGGTATTATAAAAACATTATTAATAGGAGGTTAAAAATGAAAACAAGATTAAAGGAAAACGAGGAGCTTATCAAGGAAGGAAATGCAAACTATTTTAATCGCGGCGGTGGTTTAATGTTAGGACAATCTGCAGGCGGAAAACTGTATCTGACAAATCAGCGTATTCTGTTTGAGGGTCATGGTTTTAATGTGGGAAGAGAGGCTGTTGTTATATACATCAAGGATATAATAAGCTGCAGTACAGGTTTTCCTAACACACTAACAATACTGAACGAACGAAACGAGGAATTTAAGTTTGCAGTAAATGGCAAAAATGAATGGTGCGATACAATAAACAGTCTTATATGAGGTAAAATAATATGAAAAGGAAAATAAAAGTTGG
>CABUWB010000365.1 GCA_902495025.1 uncultured Eubacteriales bacterium | reverse complement strand
TTATCCCCGGCGGTCAGAAGCTGCATGGAGCTGTTACCGAAAGCCACCTTGACCACAGGGTTGCAATGTCTGTTGCTATTGCTGCACTTACTGCAGAGGGTGAAACAACAATAAATAATGCCGACTGTGTTGCAATTTCATTCCCTGATTTTTACGATTTGCTTGATAGTCTTGCATAATAAGAAAGCTGATGTAAAGGGTATTAACCCGATACATCAGCTTTTGTTTTTATTAAAAATTATCGTCAACAGCAAGAGCCTCAATAAGCTCTACGTCCTCATTTCTTTCTACAAAATTATTTAAGGTATACATATTTGCAAAAAGCATAATAGGTCTTTCAAAATGGTCAAATACAAGTGAAATACGGCTGTTTTCGTACTCCTTGATTTCCTCTGCGGTTTTGTTTTTAACCCACCTTGCAACGCTGAAATTCATAGGTTCCATACGTATATCGGAGTTATACTCGTTTTTAAGGCGGTATTCAAAAACCTCAAACTGGAGCGCACCAACTGCACCGAGTACAATTTCGTTATACTCATTGTGGTAAATCTGAATTGCACCCTCCTGTGCAAGCTGCTCCACACCCTTCTGAAACTGCTTTGCCTTCATTGTATCAACAGGTCTTACCCTCATAAAAAGCTCGGGTGGGAAGGTTGGCAAAGGCTCAAAGAAAAGCTTATCCTTGCAATCGGTAAGGGTATCACCAATCTGATAATTGCCCGAATCATAAATACCAATAATATCACCTGCAATGGCATTATTTACGGTTTCTCTCTCGTTAGCCATAAGCTGGGTGGACTGGTTTAATTTCATCTGCTTGCCCGTTCTTGAAAGGGTAACATTCATACCTCTTTCAAACGTACCAGAGCAGATACGCAAAAACGCAAGCCTGTCCCTGTGGGCAGGATTCATATTAGCCTGAATTTTAAATATAAAGCCCGAGAAAAATTCATCGGTAGGCTTAACAGTGCCGTCAAGCGTTTTTCTCTCACCCGGAGCAGGCGACATATCGAGGAAATGCTCCAAAAAGGTCATAACACCAAAGTCGGCAAGCGCAGTACCAAAAAATACAGGCGACAGCTTACCCTTTGATATTAAGTCCATATCAAACTCATTGCCTGCACCGTCAAGCAGTTCCACCTCATTGCGCAAATTTTCAAGGTTTTCATGGAAAAGCACCTTGTCAAGCTCCTCATTATAAACACCCTTTTCACCAAGGTCTATTGTACGTCTTTCCTTATAAAGATGCACCTTATTTGTAAGCCTGTCATAGATACCGTCAAAGTATGCACCATTGCCTATTGGCCACGTTACGGCAACCGATGGCAGACCGAGCGCCTCCTCAAGCTCCTCCATAACGGCAAGCGGCTCATTTGCGTCCCTGTCGAGCTTGTTAATAAAGGTAAAGATAGGTATACCACGCATACTGCACACCTTAAACAGCTTTTCTGTCTGCGCCTCAACACCCTTTGCGGCGTCAATAACCATTACAGCGGAGTCAACCGAGGTAAGTATACGGTAGGTATCCTCACCAAAGTCATTATGACCCGGTGTATCCATAATTGAAACAATTTTATTATCGTACTCAAACTGCATTACAGATGAAGTTACGGAAATACCTCTCTGTTTTTCAATTTCCATCCAGTCCGACTTGGCATATTTACCCTTTCTTGCCTTAACACTGCCTGCCTGATGGATTGCACCGCCATGCAGCAGCAGCTTTTCGGTAAGTGTGGTTTTACCTGCATCGGGATGAGATATAATACCAAAAATTCTGCGTTTATTTATTTCATTAATATCCGGTTTAGACATATAAATTTCCTTTCATCAGCTTATTTACACATATCTTGTCTATTTTAATATAAAATATGTGGCATAGCAAGCATTTTTTGCTATTTTTGGATTATATTTTGCATTTACTGGCGCAAAAAAATAAGCTATACTAAGTTTGTAACAAAGTTGTAACACTTTTGAAACAATTATCAACAGGAGGTTTTATTATGAAAAAGATTATTTTAACAGCTTTGGCGGCAGTTATGCTGTCATCAACTGCGGTGTCTGCGGCAGAAAGCAGCTCTGTTTATGACCCGTCATCACCAAACCATATCTGCAGGCAGCTTGGCACAAAGGTTTGTCATTATGATAGCTGCAAGGTGTTATTCTTTAATAACATAGCCAAGCCTAAGCCTGTGGAAACAACAACCAAACCGCAGCTTGAAACCACTACAAGACCACAGCTTGAAAGCACAAC